>JAZUDA010000236.1:0-4779 GCA_045639455.1 Clostridia bacterium
TACGGTTTCGGCGGCATCCAGCAGGGCAAGCGTTCCGTAAGGCATGTCAATCAGCCGCTCGATGCAGAACCGGGCGTGATTCAGCAGCCGCAGAAGATCTACGGTCACGTCCTCGCACTGCTGCTTCAGCACCACATCCGACACATCCAGCCACAGGCGGGACAGAATCTCCAGCACGGTACGGCTCATCAATTCGGCATCACGCAGGTACACGTTGCCCGCGTTATGACAGCTTTCCAGCGCCTGAATCAGGGCGGGCGCGAAGGTCTCTTCCAGTGCGCGCGCGGTCTGGTGAAGCAGCGCGGGGGCATCTTCCTGCCGGGAAGCGGGAAGAATCAGGCATAGAAAATCTTCCTGCTCGGGAATCAGCGGCATGGCGGCACGCAGCAGCGCCTGAAGGCGGGCAAGCGGCGTGTCGCAAGGAGGAACGGCAGCCAAAATGCTTTCGCACTGTTGGCGACAGATGGTTTCCAGTACCTGGTACTTGGTATCAAAATGGTGGTAAAAACTGCCCTTGCTGCAGCCGAGTCTGTCCAGAATATCATTGACGGAGGTCAATTCGTAGCCCTTCTGATAGAAAAGCTCCTTGGCTACCGTCAAAATCGCCTGTTTTTTTTCGTCGCCTTTACGCATATGTTGCCTCTCAATTGTTATATTCTACCGTTGCCTCGTAGGCCTTGTATTCTGTCTGGTAGGCGTATTCACGTTTGATTTCAGTGCCATATTTGTACCATACCTTGTAGGTATCCAGCACATATCCGGTGCGCTTTTGAACCGTAACCTTGGATGTTCCGGGTGTCAGAGAAGGATTGTAAACCCGGGTGGCATTGCCTGTAGGCTGGGTGGTACGGATGATATTGGATGCCAAATCAATCACCACGCCATCGCCCAGCGTTACGCCGTACAGCTGAACCGTTACCTGACGGTTGGCGTAGCGGGCCACGATGAAGATGGGCGTATCCCTGTTGTTCCGGAAGGAAAAATCTACGCCCGGCCAGTTCACCGTGGCATCCTCCCCTTTGGGCACGTAGCTGGAGGGCCAGGCGTGGGGGGAACCTTTCACAATCTGCAGATCCGCACGCAGCACGGCGTTGAACAGGGTGGTCGCCAACTGGCATACACCGCCGCCCACCTCCTGCACGGTCTTGCCGCCGGAGATGGCGCCGGCCTCCTTGTAGCCCTTCTGAAGGGTGCGCTGGCCGGTGGTCTCGTTAAAGGACAGCGTCTGTCCGGGCATCAGTGTTTTCCCGTTCAGCGCCTGGGCGGCAAGGGCGATATTGGTGTTCCGGTTGGCATCGGCGGTGGTTTCCGTGGTGAAGGAGGTAATCAGCGTGTAGCTGTTCATGAGCTCCAGCTTCGTCACGGACGGCTTGGCGATATTGACCTGCACCTGCACCGTTTCACCGTAGGAACCGGCATCCAACAGGGCAATTACCCGGTCATACACGGCGGCCTCGTCAATGGAGCAGCCATCGCTTTCATCGGAAAAGGCAAATGTGTGGGTGTTGAAGTCGAAAGAAACAAGCTGCGCGTTTACCGGCTCCCGGTTGATGTAGGCAGCAATCTCAGCCACCAACGACCTGACGGCCTCCCGGTCATAGGTGGCGGTGGTATACAGACGGCGAGGGTTTCCCGCCATTTCCTGAACAGCATGGAAGCGCTGCACGAGGGGCGTTTCCGAGGCTGAGGCATCGGTCTGCCGTCCCAGCGCGTAGGCCTGGTTCAACACCTCCTCTGTGTTGCGCAGCAGGGGAACGTTGGAGGAATCAAGCGTCCAGGACTTGTTGCCTGCTACAATCGTTACGGAAAAGGAATTGCGGTGAGAGGCGTCCACATTCGCGATTTGCTGGGCGGCCTCGTCCAATGTCATGCCGCTGACACGGATGTCGTCAATGTAGATCTCGGGGAAAAGGATATCCTGTTCCAGATATTCCTGCCACAGGCGGAAGTTGTCCGCCTCCGCGCCGTTGTAGGTCAGAATCTGTCCGTCGACAAAGGCAAAATTGGGCAAATCCTGCCAATAGATGCCCAGCAACTGCGGGGCCGCGACGATGAAAACGCCGCACAGAAGAACCAGACACAGAAAAATGATAAACGCGTACAGAAAAGGGTGGGCGTTTTTCCGCAGACGGCGGGAATCGGCGGAGCCGTCCGTGCTGCCCCAGGCCCGGTCGGAACGACGATGCCGGCTGTCGGTCATAGGCGTTCCTCCTTACGGTGCATCTGCCAGGACAGCGTTTTCAAGCTGTCGGAAAGATGAACGTTGACGATGCGAATATCAGGGGGGAGGACAAGGTCCGTGGAGGCAAAGTTCCAAAAACCCTTCAGTCCCAGAGAAATCAGCTGATCCGCTACGCCCTGGGCGGCAGAGGCGGGCAGCGTCAGCGCGGCGGCCTCCACCGGGTACAAGGACAGAAAATCAGCCAGGTCAGACGTATCCAGTACGGTATAGCCGGCCACATCCGTGCCCACAATGGCAGGGTCGTTATCGAAAATTGCCACCAAATCAAACCCGTCCTGACGAAAAAGGGGGTTGGAAATTACGGCACGACCTACATTGCCGGCGCCGATTACAATCATTTTCAGCGCACTATTCAGCCCCAACTCCTCTTCCAGACGGGCCTTCAGCAGGCTGACCGGGTAGCCGCAGCCCTGACGCCCCTCGCCGCCGATGACAGCAAAATCCTGCCGAACCAGGGACGCGGTCAGGTTCATGCGGTCAGCCAGCTGCTGGGAGGAAACCCGGGCAATGCCGGCTTTTTCCAAATCACACAAACACCGGTAATAAACAGGCATACGGCGTACAATCACATCAGAAATCATCGCCACGGTGAATATACCTCCGTAAATCACAAATTCCCTATCAGTATAACAGACCAGCGTCTGTTTTTCAAGGGCAAGAAAAAGCGGAAGGGGAATCCCCTCCCGCCGCGCAGTCGAAAAAACAGTAATCAGGCCCAGTACATGACGCCGGGCTTGTCGGAAATAATGACCTGCTTCATAAAGGTGATGGCCTTCTTCAGGCCCTCCTCGCCGCTCATCAGGCCGTCCTCATGCTCGATGGAGACAGCACCTTCGTAGCCAACCTCCTGCAGGGCGGACATGATATCCTTCCATACGGCGGCATCATGGCCATAGCCCACGGTACGGAATACCCAGGAACGGTCGGGAATCAGGCCGTAATTCTTCGTATCCAGCACGCCGTTGATGCCGATGTTGCGCTGATTCAGGAAGGTATCCTTGGCGTGGAAGTAGAAAACCGCGTCCTTCAGGTAACGGATGGCGTCCGCGGGGTTGATGCCCTGCCAGAACAGGTGGCTTGGGTCCACATTGGCGCCCAGAATGGGGGAAACGGCATTGCGCAGCTTCATCAGGGTTTCAGGGTTGTAGACGCAGAAACCGGGGTGCATTTCAAAGGCAATCTTACGGATGCCGTGGCTTTCGGCGAAGGCGGCCGTCTTCTTCCAGTAGGGAATCAGCACCTTGTTCCACTGGTAATCCAGAATCCGGGTGAAATCGTCCGGCCAGGGGCAGGTGACCCAGTTGGGCGTCTTATCCTCCGCGCAGCCGCCGGGACAGCCGGAGAAGGTGACAACGGTTTCCACGCCCAGCTTTTCCGCCAACAGTACCGCATTTTCAAAATCACGGTGGAAGGCGGCTGCAATTGCCTTGTCGGGATGGACGGCGTTTCCGTGGGTGGACAGGGCGGCGATTGCCAGATGATGACGGGACAGCGTATCGCGGAAGGCATTCAGCGCCGCTTCGTCATGCAGCAGCACGTCGGGATCGCAGTGAGCCTTGCCGGGAAAACCGCCGCAGCCGATTTCCACAGCCTCCACACCCTGCTGCTCCAGATAGGCGCAGGCATCCTCAAAGGACATGCCGGCGAGTACGGGGTTCATTACAGACAGTTTCATAACACAATGACCTCCTTAAGGTTCTGATGAATTTGTATGCACTACAGCGCCACCGGCGCGGATAAACGATCGTGGACTCATGCCGTAGCATGACTTGAAGGAACGGTAAAACGTGCGGATGCAGTCAAAGCCGCAATTCAGCGCGATCTCGGATACGCTGCATTCCCCGGCAAGAAGCATATCCGCCGCGTTGCGGCAGCGGAGCCGGTTCAGATAGGAGGGCAGCGAGTCCCCGATATGAGTGTTGAACAGATGAGAGAACCGGGTGACGGAATAGCCGAACACGGCGGACAGGTCGGACGCGGTAATGCGTTCCGCGTAATGCTCGTTCAGGTAGGTCAGCACGCGCCGTGTCAGGTTGTTATCTCCCATAGCGGTGGTCTGGGTCATTCCGGATTGCTCCATCACCAGCCCCAACAGCGTATAGCACAGCCCTTTGGCCAGCACCCGGTTCTGCCGGTGACGACACAGGCTCTCGAACAACCGCCGGTACTCGCCATCCGTGTCAGGAAGAACGGGGGAGACGAAACGGTTGTCGGACATGATTTGCCGCAGACTGGGCACCAGGCTTAGCGGAATGATGGCCACCAGGCTGCGGGACGATTCGGGCGTGGAATAGGTATGCACCATGCAGCTGCTGACAGCCAGCAGATGCCCAGCGGGCACGCGGACGAGGGAACCGTCCAGGTTGGCACACATCAGCCCCTCTGTTACATAGACCGCCTCAATGGCGGAGTGAAAATGCGCGGCGCAGGCATCGTTGGTATGGGGATCGATTGTCAAATCCTCCTGCGCGTCCCTGTATGCCTCGTAAAATGAACTCATACGGCCCTCTTTTAGCGGAAAATGTCAAGTCGGAGGC
>JAZUDA010000237.1:0-2073 GCA_045639455.1 Clostridia bacterium
AAAACATTGCTGTGAAGGAACAGTGCGCCGTATTGGATGACCTCCGGGTCCTGGGTGAACAGCCCAACCGCGGGCTCTGCCAGCAGATACAGAATCAGCGCGATGGTTCCCGTTACGCACACCGTCAGGCCAATGCCCTGATAGGCGCCCTTGTTCGCCCTTTTTTCATTGCCCGCGCCGATATTCTGGCTGACAAACGTGGTAACGCCCATGGCAATGCTCTGCATAGGCAGCATCAGGAACTGATCCAGCTTGTTGTAGGAGCTCCATCCTGCCATGCAGCCGGAGCCGAAATAATTCACATAGGACTGCACAAATACGTTGGAGAAGGCCGTAATGACGGATTGGATGCCCGCCGGCAAGCCAACCTTGAAGATTTGCCCCAGCGTGGGCTTATCAACCATCATTTCGTGGAAAGAGAAGCGATAGACGTCCTTTGTGCCGGTCAGCAGCCGCAGCGTGAGACCAGCGGAAATGAACTGGGCAAGAATCGTGGCTAAGGCGACACCCGCCACGCCCATGTTCAGCACCAGGACAAAGAACAGGTCCAGCACCATATTCAGGACGCTGGTAAGAATCAGGAAATACAGCGGCCGCTTGGTGTCCCCTACCGCGCGCAGGATGCCGCTGCCCATGTTGTACACTAATAGGCCGGAAATGCCTGCGAAGTAGATGCGCAGATAGGTGGTAGCTTCTTCAAAAACGTCATCCGGCGTGCCCATCAGACTCAGCATGGGGCGCACCATAGTAACGCCGATAATAGTAAACAGCACGCAAAAGAGGAATGTAACGGTCATGGTGGTCTGGATAGCGATGTGGAGGTGTTTCTCGTCCTCCGCGCCGAAAGAACGGCCGATGACGACACCCGCGCCAACGGAGAAGCCATTGAAGAAGAATACAAGCAGGTTGATAATCATGCTGGTGGCGCCGACAGCCGCCAGTGCTTCCTTGCCCACATAGTTGCCGACTACGATGGAGTCCACCGTGTTGTACAGCATCTGGAATACATTTCCCACCATCAGCGGCAAAGCGAAGAGAATCAGATGCTTCGCGATGGAGCCGGAGGTCATGTCCCTGGTCGTTGTTCCTGTCTTCATTTCCTTGTTGTCCTTTCAAAAGGCATGAGCCGCGGGGCGGAGGAGTATTCCTTCATTCCGTTCCGTGGATGTTTTATTTTACTCCGAAACAGACATTTTTTCAAGTAAGAGGCTACTGAACTTTCATCCATCGGGCAACAAAAAAGAAGACGGCATTCGCCGCCTCCCCGATTGTGTTAATTCATCATCAGAAAATATTCATAAAGAAATCCGCAACAGCCTCACCGGCGGCAATCACTTTTTCTGTAGCCTTCACAGTGGCGCCGATTACACCCCCTACAACCTCGTCCCTGATATTGGTCAGGGTATCCGCAACCTCATCGGTGAAGGCGTCAATTCCCTCCGCCGCGGCCTTCAGATACATTTCCATCATCTGCTTGTCGTTTTTGCTGACATTCTCAAACGTTGCTTCAATCGCACCCGTGCCGGCAAGCTCATCCACAACCTGCTGGGCGTACTCGTTCACGAGTGTGCTGAAGCCCGGAATCGGCACAACCTGGCCCGCTGCGTCGCTTAGAATTGCCGCCGTCACGCGGGCGTACTTTTCTTCGATGGTCAAGGTATCGTCCCTGGCAATCTGCTCAATCGTTTCCATAGTGCTGCCAACCGGCAGAATCACTTCAATTCCCTTGCGAACCAGTTCGTTGTTCTCATTTTCCTCCGCGCACGCGGGAACGGCACAAAGCAACGTGGCAATCAACAGGATAAAGGCAAGGAGTTTCTTCATATCGTTCGGCCTTCTTTCTTCCTTATCGGACAATAGATTATACGAACCTCCGCGCGGATCGGCTACTTTTTTTCCTGCTTGCGGTTTGTTCTGTTATGTGTAAGAATCAAAAAACGGCAGCCCGCGTCTCGGTCTGCCGTGAATAAAATTGCCGTGTCGGAGAGGAAAAACAACGGATTATTTCGCCAAAGCCTTCATCGTTTCAAGCAGGATTCTCACGTCAATCGGCTTCGCCACATGGGCATTCAT
>JAZUDA010000238.1:0-1615 GCA_045639455.1 Clostridia bacterium
GCAGGCGCGCCCAAAACAGGAATACGTTCCAAAGTCTTTTTTACGGTGGACTTCGCGACGTTCCAGCTGCGGCTGGCCCGCAGCCCCGTCAGGTAGGCAGACAGCGCGCCTACGTTAGGCGAAATGGACATGCCGTTATCGTTCAGAATCACAATCAGACGTGTCTTGCTCTGTCCAGCGTCATTCAGTGCTTCATAGCACATGCCGCCCGTCAGCGCCCCATCACCCACCAGGGCGATTATGTTTTGTTGTTCACCCTTCAGATCCCTGGCCCGGGCCATGCCCAGTGCCGCGGAAATAGCCGTGGAGGAGTGGCCCGTTTCAAAGCAGTCATAGGGGCTCTCCCCTGTTTTGGGGAAGCCGGAAATACCGCCCTGTTTGCGGAGACGTGGGAAGTTCTTATAACGGCCCGTGAGCAGCTTATGGGGATAACACTGGTGACCCACATCAAAAACAAGCTTGTCCTGCGAAAAATCAAACACCCTGTGAAGCGCCACCGTCAGCTCCACAACACCCAGGTTGGACGCCAGATGCCCGCCATTTTCGGAAACGACAGACACAATTTCCCCGCGAATCTCGTCGCAAAGGGCATTCAGTTCCTTTACAGACAAATCACGGAGACACTCCGGACCGGTCACATCCTGTAAACGCAAAAAACGTTCCTCCATTCGTCAGCCTTCAAACCTGCGGAAGGAATTCCCGACAAAGGGAACCGTATAGGAATACCCGCGATAGGCAAACAGCGCCATCCGGACGCGGGCAACCAAAGACAGTATGCAGGCAATGCACAAAATCAGCAGAAGGAAAAAATTTGCCACCGTACCAATCACGGGAACGGCTGAAAACACCGCCATAAGTACCGCCAGCAGCGCCGCCGCCATGGTCCACAGGCCAAAAAGACCGACGGATTGAATGGCGAAATGGCGTACCGCACGGGATTCCCGGTCGGCGAAAAGGAAAAACAGGCCGAAAAGTCCGCTGAAGGAAGCCAAAGTGCAAGTCAGGCGGATGCTTTGGCTGGTGGCCAGTAATTTCGTTTCCCGTTCCTCCGTAAAAAGCCCATCGTTACGCATTATTCTTTCCGCCCAGTTTGCCGCCAAGCTTACCGCCCAGCTTACCGCCGGCTTTTCCGCCGAAGGATACACCCTTCAGGATATCGGAGGTATAGGCGTAATTGCTGGCGTTTTTCTCCTCATGTGCCTTCAGGGCGCAATCCACCATCCGGTCAATCAGCTTCGCGTAGGAAAGGCCGCCCGCCTGCCACAGATAGAACGCAAGGGAACCGGGAATGGTGTTGATTTCCGTGATATACAGTTCCCCCGTGGGTGTGTCGAACATGTAGTCGATGCGGACAACGCCCTTGCAGTCCATGGCCTTGAAAATCCGCACGGACAGTTCCTGAATCTTCTTTGTCAATTCGGGCTCAATGGGCGCGGGAACAAGACGCTTCAGGGACGCCATGCCTTTGGAGGCACCTGTGGTCAGGTATTTTTCGGCGAAGGACAGCATATCGCCGTTGGTATTGGGCATTTCCAGCACGGAGGCCTCCGCGTCCTCGCCGTAACCCACCACGGAGCAGTTCAGCTCAATGGGCTTGGTCAGGCCCTTTTCCACC
>JAZUDA010000239.1:0-2244 GCA_045639455.1 Clostridia bacterium
AATCGCGGTTTCGGGATCGTCGCTGGTAAACATTTCACAGCCCCGTTCCACGGCACGGGAGTAGTTCTCCATCGTGTCCGGAATGCACACGCAGGGACGGATGCCAAGCTGTCGGCAATAGGTGAAGTTGCCTTCATCCGCCAGCTTTTCCGTGGTGCCGTACAGGCAGGCCCACTGCCAGTAGGTTTCCGGCGCCTTGGTCGTAACGCCCTTCATTTTATCCGTGGGTGCCAGGCCCTGGCCGTGAATTTCCATCACGCCCCGCTTTTCCGCCACATACTCCAGCACCTCCGCGGAGAAGCTGTTGAGCATGCTGCGCTCCTCCAGGTGATACTTCCGGATGCAGTCCAACAGACCGTCGGCGCTCTTCAGGGCAAACTCCAGCCCGCACATATGCGCCCAGTCCTTCAATTCCCAGTTGACCCACAGGCCGGGCGTTTCCGCCACCAGCGCGCAGAACTCGTCCAAAGTGGGAACAGGCGTACCCTTGAATTCTGGGCCGAACCAGCCGCCGGCATCCAGCTTGCTGATTTCGTCCCAGGTCTTTTCCATGGTCAGGCCGGTGCCGTCGGTGGTGCGGTCCACCTTGTCATCGTGCATGATGAACATCACGCCGTCACGGGTCATGTGGATATCCGTTTCAATCATATCCACGCCCAGTGCGATAGCCTTGCGGAAGGAAGGCATTGTGTTTTCGGGTGCGTGGGCGCGATCGCCCCGGTGTCCTGCAAGGAGAACAGACATATTAGTATACCTCCGTTTTATATTATTATAGTGACTTACGTTTTATCATTCAGGCAATCCTTTTTCCGGAAGAATCCGGAATACTTCGCCGCCCGCGAAGTCCATAATCATGCTTCCGTTATAGATTGTGATGCACTGCGGTTCCTTCGGAACCTGTTTCGTCAAATCGATATGGCGGGTGAATTCATGGTTCTTCGCGTCAAAACACATGATGCCGACCCAGGAGCCCAACGCGTTTTCCTGATAGCCGTGGGTCTGAAGCACGACGCCGTTTGAAACAGACGCGCCCTGATACAGCGGTGAATAGAAGGGAAGTTCGTAAGTAGCCAGGGCATCCTCGTTTGTGAAATGAATCTCGCTTCCTTCGTTCAGGGCGGGAATGCGGAACTCAAGCATCATGAATGTGTTGCCCGCGTCCCTGATATCCTTGTTCCGCCGCTGCATATACACCAACCTGTTCCGGTCATGGTCATAGATGACCTGTCCCCCGGTATAGCTGGGGTCGATATCAAACCAAATGGTCTGAATCAGCCGCGCGCCGGTTTTGGTAACGTCCTCAACATAGCACGCCTTGGTGGTCAGGTCACCGGACACATACAGCGCAGGGAAATGACTGTTTCCCTCCGGGAACTCCTCACCGAAGTTGGCGTTACCGCAGTGATTGGTGGCAATACAGCTGCCCAGCGGAAATGTGGCAATCTCCCGGCCGTTTTTCATATTGTAGGTGGCGCACATTCCCCCGTCATAGCACAGGAACGCCACATCATCGTAAATGTCAAACGCCTGTAAGGCGTGTCCGTACAGCTCTCCCCTGCCCTGAAACAGCAGTTCAACGTCCGCCCCTTCGCTCACGGGGAGGGCAGAAGCCGCGGCAGTCCCCAGCGGGACAGCCGCCATGGTAATTGCAAGAAGAGCCTTCATTATTTTGTTCATACGATTTGCATCCCCTGTTCCGTCATTTATTGAATCAGTCAAAGTATACCACGCCCCTCGAAAAAAGAAAAGCGGCACGGGCCGGAAAAAGCCGCATGCCGCAAAAGAATAGTCAATAGAATCAGTAATTGTTCAGCGGAGGCTTGATATAATCGGGCAGGGGACATACATACTTGCCGCCGTTGCGGAACAGCAGTTCCTTCTTTGCCTTCTCGATGACTTCCGGCCGTTCCAGTGTCTTGATGAAGGCCAGCGTCATCACTTCCGCCGCCTTGGTCATGCCGCGGTAGCCGATGCTTGAGGCGGAGAAAGCGGTGTTCTGCCAGGTGTGGCCGATATTGCCCACACAGGCGGTGGCAATATTCAGGCACACGGTCGGTGTGGCGTAGCCCACATCGCCCACATCGGTGGAACCGGATTCGTAGGCGTTATCGCGGGAATCGAAGGGATGAATCTCCGAATCCAGCGGTTTGCTCATAATTTTGTCCGTCGCTGCCTCGTCGAAGCCGTTCTTTTCCAACTGATCCTCGCGGATGGTAGTCTGAATCGCCTTGCTGTAGGAGTGTA
>JAZUDA010000240.1:0-3115 GCA_045639455.1 Clostridia bacterium
GCCCAATCTGCCCCTGATTTTCACAGACGATGAATGGGCAAAAATCAAGGCGAAGCACTATATCCACGAGCTGGGCAACGTGAGTAACTTGTCTCCTGATTATGAAAAGGTACTTCGGCACGGGCTGCTGTATTATCGTGATCGGCTGGGCGATGGTGAGGAGCACAGTGCCATGCGGATGTCCATCGATGCCGTGCTGGGCCTGGCACGCCGTTACGCCGAAGAGGCGGAAAGACAGGGGCTGACGGATATCGCGACAACGCTCAAAAACGTTCCCGCAAACGGCGCACGCACATTCCGCGAGGCGCTGCAATCCCTGCGTGTTCTGCACTACTGTATGTGGGTCGAGGGCGATTATCATAACACCCTGGGCCGCTTTGACCAATATATGATGCCCTATCTGCGGCATGACCTGGACGCCGGCATTGAAACCGAGGAAAGCGCCTTTGAACTGCTGGAGGCCTTCTTCCTTGCCTGCAACCGGGACAGCGACCTGTACCCCGGTATGCAGCAGGGTGACAACGGGCAGAGCATGGTGCTGGGCGGCATGACGCCGGAGGGGAAAGACGGCTTTAACCTGCTGTCGCAAATGTGCCTGAAGGCAAGCGGCGAGCTGCGGCTGATCGACCCGAAAATCAACCTGCGTGTCAGCAAGGATACACCGCTGTGGGTATATGAGTCAGGCACTCAGTTGACCAAGCTGGGGCTCGGTTTCCCGCAGTATGAGAATGACGATGTGGCCATCCCGGCGCTGGAGGCGCTGGGTTACGCGGAGGAGGATGCCCGGAACTACGCCATGGCCGCCTGCTGGGAGTTCATCATTCCCGGCCGGGGCATGGAAATACCCAATATCGGCGCACTGGCCTTTGCCAATACGGTGGACAAGGTCATCCGGGAACAGCTGCCTTCATGCGGCGATATGGAACACCTGAAGGCCGCGGTGAAGGAGGAAATCTTCCGCTCCGTGCGGGAGACTGTCGCCGGCTGCGGGAATCTGTATGTGATTCCTTCTCCCTATCTTTCCCTGTTCTTCGACGAGTGTGTGGAAAAAAGGCAGGATATCTCCCTGGGCTGCACCTACAACAACTGGGGGCTTCACGGCACGGGGCTTGCGCCCGCGGCAGATATGCTGGCAGCGGTAGATACGGCAGTGTTCCACGGCGATATCACGCCCGATACGCTGCTTGACGCCATGGCAAAGAACTTCGAGGGCTGTGACCGGCTGCGCGACACCCTGAAAAACCATTGCCCCAAGATGGGCAACGATGAGGACATTGCGGACGGCTACGCCTGCTGGCTGCTGGATACGTTCGCGGAGGCCGTGAAGGGGCTGAAAAACGAGCGCGGCGGCATTGTGCGCGCGGGCACGGGCAGCGCCATGTATTACATCTTCCATGCCAACGAACTGGGTGCCACCGCGGATGGACGGGAAGCAGGCGTGCCGCTGCCGGCCAACTATGCCCCCTCCCTCAATATCCGCCTGAACGGCCCCGTTTCCCTGATCAAGTCCTTCACGAAGCCCGACCTGAAGAAGGTCATGAACGGCGGGCCGCTGACCATTGAGTTTTCCGAAAGCGTGTTCACGCAGGAGGAGTCTATCACCAAGGTGGCCCAGCTGGTGCAGCTGTTCGTACAGCGGGACGGTCATCAGCTGCAGCTGAACACCGTCAACCGTGAGCGCCTGCTGGATGCTCAGCAGCATCCGGAGAACTATCGCAACCTGATTGTACGCGTCTGGGGCTGGAGCGGCTACTTCGTGGAGCTGGACAAGTGCTATCAGGATCACATCATCCGCAGGACGGAGCTGCTTGTATGACGGGAGTCCTGCAACAACACCTCCAAAGCCATAGACGTTTTCTGTCAGAAATGAAGACGCCCCGAACGGGAAGAAAAGACACTTTCAGTTCGTTTTATGTGTGAACAGGAACGGAAAAGCTTCCGTTGAGGAGGACAGGACGTGAAAAAAGCAGCTTTGATTCTGATTGCGATTTTGTGTATGCTTTTATGTACGGCAAAGGCGGAAACGCTTCAACCTAACGGTATGACCATCAGCTACGATGTCACCCCATACACAAACATTATTCCGTTGGAGATTACGCCCATTCTGACGAAATCCGTTTTTGCCGGTGATGAATGCACCGGCGGTGTGATGGTGAAAATAAATGGCGAGGGCAACCATGCGGTGCGGGCGCTGATGGCGGTGGAGCACGAGGGCGTATCCGTGCTGTTGGGCATCTCCGACGGGGTAACGCCGCTGGCGGAAAATTTCTTCCCGGAGGGCAGCATCTTCACGGCACGGTTGATTCCTTCCGATACCGCAGAACACGCTTCCACGGTTGCGGCGTGTTTTATTGAATGCGGGAGCCGCTCGGTGGGCTTCAGCCTCGGCGATTTTTATCCGTCCTACGGAATGACCGCGGATGCGAACGGCAAAGGCTGGCTGGTATATTTCGGCCCTTATCATGGGCTGGAAGTGATTCCGATGGAAAACGGTTTGCTGATTTCCAATCAGGGATATCGCATCTATGCGGATATTCCCGCCGCCGCGGAATATTGGACGTTTGATACGTTCCCATGTACCGAGGCGGAGGCAAGCACCATTGCGAATGCCGCACCGCTGGATACGGGGTTGTATTTTGTGAACGGATGCAATCTGCGTACGCAGGCCACCGGCAAGTCCGCCTCATTGGGCAAGTTGACCTCTTGTATTCCCGCGAAGCCCACCGGGAACGCAAAAGCCGGCTCTCAGGTCCCTTGGGTTGAAGTCTCCATCAATAACATAACAGCGTGGGTATCCGAAAATTATACGTCATCAAATGATTCACAGCCTGCATACCTGATGGATTCTGCAAGCCGCGCCACGCCTGTCGGCCGCATCACGCGAAAGCTGTCAATGGATGGCCTTACGCTGGAGGCAGGTTCCCTGGTATATGTTGTGGCCGAAGGTGACGGCAAGCTGCTGATTAGTGTGCCGGATGGAGAAATGAGGTGGCGTATGGGAACGGGAAAGATGATTCAGCTTGATAAAAACGATGTAACCTGGGCACCTACCATGCTGCAGCTGAAGTACAAGAAATAAACCGGGCAGGCTCATCAGCAATGCAGCTGCCTCTTC
>JAZUDA010000241.1:0-1914 GCA_045639455.1 Clostridia bacterium
AGATCGTTGAGCAGGTTGATAACCTGTGCCTGAATAGACACGTCCAGAGCGGATACGGGCTCGTCCGCGATAATCATATCCGGATGCATGATGACGGAACGGGCAATGCCGATACGCTGCCGCTGGCCGCCGGAGAACTCGTGGGGATAGCGGCCCGCATGCTCACGGGTCAGGCCCACCATGTCCAGAATATTATAGACCTCGTTGTCGATATATTCCTTGTCCTTGATGCCCTGAATGACCAGGCCCTCAGAGATGATCTCGCGGACCGTCATGCGGGGGTTCAGGGAGGCAATGGGATCCTGGAAAATCATCTGAATCTGGGTGATCAGCTTGGTATTGCGGGCAACGCGGATTTTTTCCGCGTATTCCTTGGAGATGGCCGCCTTCTTTTCGGCGCTGATTTCACCGGCCAGCTTCTCCTCGCATTCCTTTTTCAGCTCGGCAATCCGCTGATCCCGGTACATTTCATCGCTCTTGGTATGGTCTCGCTTGGCCAGACGAATCTGCTCCCGGTTCTCGGCGATGAGCTTTTTCAGCTCCTCCGCGCGGGCGGGATCCTTGCAATCCTTCAGTTCCTTCTTCGCGGCTTCGATAGCCTGCTTGTAGCTGAGGGTGCCGGCACAGATGCGCTGCCCCTTGAAGTAAATGCTGCCGGAGGTGATATCGTACAGGCGGATGATGGAGCGGCCGGTGGTGGTCTTGCCGCAGCCGGATTCACCGACCAGGCCGAAGACCTCGCCGCGCTTGATGTCAAAGCTTACGTCATCAACGGCCTTGGTGCTCTTGAAATACTGACACAGATGCTCTACCCGGAGCAAGGTTTCCTGCTCTGCCATCACGCCTCGCCTCCTTCGTTCTTCAGGTTACGGACAATACGATCCCGGATAATCTTGGGCATTTCCACCTTGGGCGCGTCCGGATGCAGCAGCCAGGTCGCGGCGCTGTGGGTATCGGATACGCGGAACATGGGGGGCTGCTGCTCAAAGTCAATCTGCATCGCGTACTTGTTGCGGTCCGCGAAGGCATCGCCCACAGGGGGATAAATCATGTTGGGAGGCGTGCCGGGAATGGCGTCCAGCTTCTCCGTGGTATCCAGGTCGGGCATGGAGGACAACAGCGCCCAGATATAGGGATGGCAGGGGCGATAGAAAATATCGTCCGCAGTGCCGTATTCGATAATCTTGCCGGCATACATGACGGCAATGTCATCCGCCATGTTCGCCACAACGCCCAGGTCGTGGGTAATGAAGATAACGGAAAGGTTCCGCTCCTTCTTCAGTCGGTTGATGAGCTCCAAAATCTGGGCCTGAATCGTCACGTCCAGGGCAGTGGTGGGCTCATCGCAAATCAGGATATCGGGGTCGGCTGCCAGGGCGATGGCGATAACAATACGCTGCCGCATGCCGCCGGAGAACTCAAAGGGATACTGATAGAAACGGGTACGGGGCTCGTGAATACCCACTTCCTCCATCAGCTTGATGGCCTTTTCCTTGGCCATGCTCTTGGTGATGCGGTAAATGGAGTCGGATTCCTTTTTCTGCAGGTACTCCACGATTTCCGCGGCGCGGGCCTGATAATCCACAGTCTTTTCCAAGGCCAGGCCGGTACGCTCCTGTACACGATCGATGACCGTCAGGATATTGGCGCGCAGGTCCTCCACGGCATAGACGTTCTTGGGAACGACCTTCCAGTCCACATGGCGGCCCTTGGCAATCAGGGCCTCCCGGCGGGCATTCTGGGTGGAGAAACGCTTTTCCTCACGCTTGTTGTACTCCTGCGTGGTGAAGAAGCTCTTTACCGCGTTGGAAATACTGGCGCCGAAGGCATAGGCGGCGCTGTCCTTGATGATCTCGGTGCGGTCGATGGAGGCTTCCACCTGGGCAGTCAGCTTCTTGGCATAGTCGACGCCCT
>JAZUDA010000242.1:0-2506 GCA_045639455.1 Clostridia bacterium
ACTTGTTGGATTCCCAGCAACGGCAGATTGACCAATTAATCGGCGTGCGTACACAGATTATCCGGGATTTGCAGCAGACGCTTTCCGCCGCAAGCCTGAACGCCACCGTGGACGAGCAGACGGGCGATATTATGTTGGAAAGTACCGTCTTCTTTGAAGTGAATTCCTCCACCATCAAGGAGAGCGGTCAGAATCTGCTCCGCACCTTTGTGCCGCTGTACCTGAACGTGCTCCTGAGCCCGGAATATACCGACTATCTTGGCGAAATCGTGATTGAGGGCCATACGGACTCTACCGGTACCTATATCGCCAACCTGCGGCTGAGTCAGCAGCGGGCGCTGGCGGTGGTGCAGTTCTGCCTGGTGGATTTGGCTAACGATGGCCTGCTGAACGCGAAGCAGATTGAACTGTTGCAGAGCATCCTGACCGCGAAGGGACGCAGCTACGCGGATCCGATTCTGGACGAGTTTGGCAATGAAGACCCTGAGGCGTCCCGGCGCGTGGAGTTCAAATTCCGCTTGAAGGACGCGGAAATGATTCAGCAAATGGGGCAGATTCTGTCCCAGGAATGACGAGGCGTAATTGACAATGAAAGTCATGGCATTTATTATGGCGGCGCTTTTGGTGGTCGCTTTTGCCGGGGCAGGGTATCTTTACTCTACTGCCGGGGTGGATGTGACGGTCGAGGCGGTCACGGCGAACAGCTGCGGCACACTGCCGGATACATTCCTCCGCTTCCGCACGGCACAGGAAAGCAACGCGGTGGTGGGTACCGTGTTTTCACGGAATACGATGGGCAACGCGGAAAGCTACAATTTTGTCACCTATTCCGTTACCGTATCGAACCATTCATTCCTGCCGGCGCAATCAATCGCCGTTCAGATTATTCCGCAGAACGGCGACGTACTCCAAATCGGCGATTTCGCGGACAGGTCGTTGGAAAACGGACAGGCCTCCCGCTATGACGCGACCATGATCAGCGCTGCGGGGATAGACTATTCCCGGGAACTGAGGGTGACCTATTATCTCTTCGGTATCCCGATGACCAAAACGGTGCAGGCGATTGTGACCTATGGATGAGAGAAAAATCATTCGTTTGCGTGAAACAGGTTCCACTAACCGGGATTTGAAGCAGCTTTCCCTCTCAGGTTGCCCGCAGGGGACGGTCGTCACTGCCGAATGCCAAACGGAGGGAAGAGGCCGCCTCGGCAGGTCGTTTATTTCGCCTGCCGGGGGGGTGTATCTGTCTTATTTGATGCGCCCCACCACACCGCCCGGTGAAACGGCCTCCGTCACCGCGTGGGCGGCAGTTGCCGTCGCGGATGCGATTCGTGACGTGACCGGGTTGAATTGCCATATCAAGTGGGTAAACGACCTGCTTCTTGCCGGGAAAAAGGTCTGCGGCATCCTGACCGAGATGGCGGGCGACGCGCTCATCATCGGTATCGGCATCAATGCGAATAATCTTTCCTTCCCTGAGGAGATTGCCGACCGGGCCACATCGCTTTGTCTTGCCTGCGGTAAAGAAGTTGACCGTAATCGTCTTTGCGGCGCGCTGATTGGCAGGCTGGATATGCTCTGCCGGCAATGGCCGAACGCCAAGGAGGATTATCGCGAGCGGTATATCCGCCTGTGCGATACGGTAGGACAGCTGGTTTCCTTTGTTTATCACGGGGAGGAGTTGCAGGGGACTGCCGTGGGCATCGGCCCCGATTTTGAATTGTCTGTCGATACGGATGGGGGAAATATCCTCGTCAGCAGCGGCGAAGTGACGCTGCATCGGGAAAGGAACCGAAATGAAGAAAAACGATGAACTGACGCTGGAGTGTCTCCGGTTGGGCAGCGAAATGGAAGGTGTATTTTCCGCAGGCGGCATGGCGGTATTCGCGCCCGGTGCGCTGCAGGGTGAAACAGCTCAGGTGCGGATTGAAAAGGTCGCGAAGAATTATGCCTTCGGCAAGGTGCTGAAGGTGGAAACCCCGTCTCCTGATCGTGCCACGCCCCGCTGTGGAGCGTTTTTCCGTTGCGGCGGTTGCTGTGCCCAGCATATGAATTATGAGGCCACGCTGGTCGCGAAACGGCAGCAGGTGGAAGATTGCTTTGCCCGCATCGGTCATCTGAAGGTGGAAGCCATGCCGGTACTGGGCATGAAGAACCCCTGGCATTACCGCAACAAAACCTCCATGCCCATCGGCGGTACGGCGAAACAGCCCCTCATGGGCTTCTTTTCTCCTCGTTCACACCGCATTGTGGATATTGCCGACTGCGCTATTTCCATGGAGGAGAGCAACGTGGCGGCACGCTGTGTCAGGGACTGGATTACTCGGTACGGCATCGCCCCCTATAACGAGGAGACACATACAGGGCTTTTGCGGCACTTGATGGTGCGTGTCAGCCGCGCCCGTCAGGTGATGGTGGTGCTGGTGGTAAACGGACGCAGCATCCCCCATACGGATGAGCTGCTTGTGAAGTTGCGCGGCAGTCTGCCCGGGTTGTGCTCCCTGTG
>JAZUDA010000243.1:0-3364 GCA_045639455.1 Clostridia bacterium
CATCCTGCCGCCCAGCTTTGGGGAGCTTCGCCGCCGGCTCATCGGGCGCCATACCGAAAGCGAGGCAGACGTGGAAAAACGTCTTGCCAACGCCCGGGGCGAGGTGGAAAAAATGCCCCTGTACCGTTACACCATTATCAATGACGAGCTGGATGTTGCTTACGCGGAACTGCTGCATATTGTGACAGCCCAGAAGCTGAGCACCGCCTGCCGCCTTCCCATACTGACGGAAGATTGACCAAACAAATATCAGGAGGAACAAGATTATGTCCATTGTAGAACCTAACATCGTAGAACTGGCCGATAAGGTAGATTGCCGTTATACCCTGGCTGTGGAGGCGGCCAAGCGTGCCCGTCAGCTGGTTTCCGGCGAGCAGCCCCTGATTGATACCAAGGATATGAAGCCCCTGAAGGTTGCTATCGAGGAGATCAACCGCGGTCTGGTGACCTATAGCCGTCCTCAGGAGGAGGAATAAGCCATGCCTCTGTCCGGCAAAACGGTGGTGTTGGGCGTGACGGGCGGCATTGCCGCCTATAAAGCGGCGGAGATTGTATCCCGCCTGCGGAAACTGCACGCCCGTGTGTTCGTGATTATGACCGAGCACGCCACCCACTTTGTCGCGCCCCTGACATTTGAAACCATGTCCGCCAACCCTGTGGTGACGGATACTTTTGCGCGCCCGCTTACATGGGAAGTGGAGCATGTTGCGCTTGCCAAGCGCGCGGATTTGTTCCTGATCGCGCCCGCGACTGCCAATATTCTGGCGAAAATGGCGCACGGAATCGCGGATGATATGCTATCCACTACCGTGCTGGCCACGAGGGCTCCTGTCCTGGTGGCGCCTGCCATGAATACGGGCATGTGGGACAATACGGCGACGCAGGAGAATTTGGACATTCTCCGCCGACGGGGCGTGATGTTTGTAGGGCCGGACGCGGGCTTCCTTGCCTGCGGTGATTCCGGAGCGGGGCGCATGAGCGAGCCCGTGGAGATTGTGGAGGCTGTACAGAAGATTCTGTGCGCCAAGCGTGATTTCGACGATGTACCGCTGCTGGTGACGGCAGGCCCGACCCGCGAACGTTTGGATCCTGTCCGCTACATGACAAACGATTCCTCAGGTAAGATGGGCTACGCAATCGCCGCGGCGGCTGTACGGCGCGGCGCGAAGGTGACCCTTGTGTCCGGGCCGGTTTCATTGCCTCCGCTGGAGGGTGTACGAATGGTGCCGGTGGAAAGCACCTTGGATTTGTACAACGTACTGATGACGGAGGTTTCCGCTCAGCAGGTGGTGATTCAGGCGGCCGCCCCCGCGGATTACCGCTTTGAAACCACCTATGACCAGAAATTGAAGAAAACAGGCGATAACGAGCGCTTGACCTTCACCATGGTGGAGAACCCGGATATCGCTGCCGCCGTCGGTGCGAAAAAGATGCCCGGACAGGTGCTGGTGGGTTTTGCCGCGGAAACCCAATCCGTGCTGGAGAACGCGAAGAAGAAACTGGCCAAAAAGAACCTGGACATGATTGTGGCCAACGATGTGACGGCACCCGGCGCCGGCTTCGGCGTGGATACCAACATTGTCACGCTGGTGACGGTTGACGGGGAAACCTCCCTGCCGCTGATGAGCAAGGCGGATGTGGCGGACGCAATCCTGGATAAAATAGCGGAATTGCGGGGACTGAACCGATGAAAAAGCTGCTCTCAAGCTTGATTTGCCTGCTGATGATTGTCGGTCTTTTCCCTGCTGCCCATGCCGCGGTCCCCAAGGTGCAGGACCTGACGCTGACGGGCCTTGACTATGCCGTCGGGTATTCCTTCCGCGCCGGCGAAGAAGAATACGTCTATATCAAGTTCAAAACGCCAGAGCAGGCCGGCGCCTTCATGGCACAAGGTGAAAACGGTCTTTTCACCGGCGTGCTGGACCTGCCGCTGACGTATCCCGGCTCGTCCGTATCAATCACGGTTTGTTCGTCTTCCATGACGGAAATCGTTACGGAAAAGGTGACGACCAAACTGAAGGAGGGAACGGGTGAAAAAGGCGTCCCCGCGGCGGACGGCCCGCTGCATGGGATTACCGTGTGCATCGATCCCGGTCATCAGGCGAATTTTGTGGCCGGAACGGAAGAACTCGGCCCTGGGCTGAAGGGTACGGTAACGAATACCCCCGGTTCCGCACTTGGCGTGCTGACAAAGCGTAGAGAACATATTGTGACGCTGGAAATCGGCCTTCTGCTGAAAGAAATGCTGCTGGCCCAGGGCGCGGATGTGGTAATGACCCGGGAAACCGCGGATACATGGCTGACCAATCAGGATCGCTGCGACATTGCCAACGAATGCAGCGCAGACATTTATCTGCGTCTGCATTGCAATAGCAACGATTCCGATTCCGCGACCGGTATTTGGATTTATGCCCCGAAAAACAGCGATTACGCCAAGGCGCTGACCAATCAGGAAACGTATCTGGCCTGGGGCGAGACGCTGTGCGGTGCCATGAAAGAGGCCACAGGCGTGACCCGCGGCGGCGCGCAATTGACGGACCGCTATGTGGGAAATAACTGGACGGTGATGCCCACGTTCCTTGTGGAAATGGGCTATATGTCTACTCCAAAGGATGATATACTGCTGTCTACCCCGTCATATCAGAAAAAGCTTTGCGAAGGTACGATTCAGGGTATTACTGAAATCTGCCGCATGAGGGGTTTGCTTCCGTAAAACAATTGTAAGGAGGAGATGCCGATGGATGAACGAAAGACCTGGAAAAAATATGTAGGCGCGGGCATTGTTGCCCTTGCCGTGGTCATACTGGGCCTGCTGTTTTACTTCCTGTTGTTTTTCCCGCAGCGCATCGGCAACGTGCTCGGCACGTTCCTCACAGCGGTAACGCCGATTCTGTACGGGTGCATTGTGGCGCTTTTGCTGGCACCGCTGTGCAACAAGCTGGAATTATTTTTCGGCTGGATATGGAAAAAGCTGGCTCCCAAGCGAAAACCACTTCAGGAAAAGACGGTCCGCCGTTTGGCGGTGCTTGTCTCTGTTCCCGCCTTCGCTGCCCTGCTGTACCTGTTTTTCCGCATTCTGCTGCCGCAGGTCTATCAGAACATCCGTGATTTGATTCCACTGCTGACCGGCTCCATCAAAAAGGTGACGGCCTGGGCGGACGGGTTCGTTTCCGATGGGCCGGATATCGGCGATACCATGGTCCGGATTTATCAGTCCGCCATCGACTGGGTGCAGAACATTTACAGCAATGTGATTGAACCAAATATTCAGTCGATTGTGACCGCGCTGACCAGCAGCATCGTGCAAGTGGTTGTGGTGCTGAAAAACCTGATTATCGGCCTGATTGTCAGCGTTTATCTGCTG
>JAZUDA010000244.1:0-2529 GCA_045639455.1 Clostridia bacterium
TCGCGCTGACGGCGCTTTTCCTGGTCATGCTGCTGGAACAGATGAAAACAAAGGATGGCGTCATCGGCGGCGTGACGGGGATCGCCTGTGCCGCGGCGGCGCTGGCGCTCTTCGGCGCGGAAAATCTGGTTCCCGCCTCAATCTGCATGATGGTTCCCATCCTGCTGCTGGCAAAAAGGAGGGACGAGGCATGAACGCGACATCCTTCCTTTTGCTGACCGCAGTGCTGACCTTGTCCGTGCAGCTGACCCGCTGGCTTCCCTTCCTTTTGTTCCGCAAGGGCTTGCCGAAGCCTCTGGCGAGACTTGGCAAGGTTCTGCCTGCTGCCATGATGGGCCTGCTGGTGGTGTATTGCCTGAAGGACTATAATTTCGCCTCGGTGTCGGGTATCCTGCCGCCACTGCTTTCCTGCCTCGCGGTGGTGGTGCTTCACCTGTGGCGGCATAACATGGTACTGAGTATCGCCGCGGGGACAGGCATTTATATGATTCTGATGCGGGTGATGTAAAGACGGCGGATTCTATCCATGATTTGACTGAATACGACTTGAAATCAGACGGGATTTCTCCTATTATTATTCGTAGTACTGTTGATTATCATCCGACGGAAAGACGGGCGTACGCAATGAAGAAGAAACTGGCGATTGTGGGATATGGAGGACAGGGCGGCTGGCACGCGGCATGGGCACAAAAAAGCGATGTAGTGGAGCTGGCGGGTATATATGACATCCGGGAGGAAAGGATGACGGCTGCACGGAATGCCGGCATTCATACCTATGACAGCTTTGAGGCGCTGCTGGCGGACGAAAGTGTATCGCTGGTGACAGTCGCTACACCCAACGATGTGCATGAGGAACTTGTCTGCCGTGCGCTGCGGGCCGGGAAAAATGTGATTTGCGAAAAGCCTGTTGCGCTGTCAGTGGCGTCGCTTGACCGAATGGAGCAGGTGGCGAAGGAAAACGGCGTGCTGTTCACCGTACACCAGAACCGTCGCTGGGACGTGGACTTCCTGGCGATGAAAAAGCTGATTGAAGAAGGCAGGCTGGGGAATGTGCTTCGGGTGGAAAGCCGCATTCACGGCTCGCGCGGCATTCCCAGCGACTGGCGTTGCCACCGGCAATATGGCGGCGGCATGATCCTGGACTGGGGCGTGCACTTGATTGACCAGATGCTGCAGCTGATTCCGGAGGAAGTCAAGACGGTCAACTGCGCCGTGACTCACTATACGAATCAGGAAGTTGACGACGGTTTCCGACTTGAATTGACCTTCAACAGCGGCAAAACCGCGCTGGTGGAGGTGGGCACGCTGAACTTCATCGCCATGCCCCGCTTCTACTTGCAATGCGAAAGCGGTACGGCCCTGCTGACAGATTGGCGCGAAAAGCCGAAAGCGGTAAAGTGTTCCGCTTGGAATGAGCGGGACGTGCTGCCTGTGCAGACCGCGGCGGGTATCACAAAAACCATGGCGCCCCGGGATGAAATCACCACCGAAACGTGGGAAGAAGAAAAGCCTGTCAGCGATGTGCATGACTTTTATCGGAATGTGGTTGCCGCCATTGACGGGAAAGAGCCGCAGCTAATCACCTATCCGCAGGTACGGAGAGTGCTGCGTGTGATGGAGGCATCGTTTGAATCTGCCCGAGTGGGGCAGACCATTCAAGTCAATATCTGATTGAGGGCAAAAAAATACCGGCAGGAGATGAACTCCTGCCGGTTTCTTTTATTTTCCCTTGTATACGCGCTCCTGTTTCACCCAGGTGCGCTGAGAAATGATGTACCGGGGACGGTGCTTGACCTCAGTGTAAATCTTGCCGATGTATTCACCGATGATTCCCAGGCACAGAAGTTGAACGCCGCCCATCAGGCAAACAATGCAGACCGTGGACGCCCAGCCGGCCACCGTGGCACCACACAGCAGGACAACCAACGCCCAAACGATGCCCAAAAGGCTCAGCAGGCAGAATACAAAACCCAGTGCGGAAATCATCCGCAGAGGCTTGACGGACAGGCTGGTAATTCCGTCCAGCGCAAGCGCCAGCATTTTTTTCACGGGATAGTGGCTTTCGCCGGCAATCCGCTCCGCCCTGTCATAGGCGACTGTCTCGGTGGGGAAGCCGACCAGGGGGACCATGCCGCGAAGGAAGATGTTTTCCTCTTCAAATTCCGCAAAATGCTGCAGCACGGCGGAGGACATCAGCCGGTAATCAGCATGGTTGAACACCACCTCCGCGCCCATGGCATTCAGGAACTTGTAGAAACCCTCCGCCGTGGCGCGCTTGAAAAAGGTATCCGTATCCCGCTTCGCACGGACGCCGTACACGATTTCCGCCCCCTGCAGGTATTTGTCCATCATTTCGTCCATGGCGTTGATGTCATCCTGACCGTCACAGTCAATGGAGATAGTGACATCGCAGACATCCTTTGCCTCCATCAGGCCCGCCAGTACGGCCTTCTGATGGCCTCGGTTGCGGCTTTGGGCAATCCCCAGATAGTGGGAATCATCGGCAGCGAGGGAGGAGATAATCTCCCA
>JAZUDA010000245.1:0-2063 GCA_045639455.1 Clostridia bacterium
ATTCTGGACGGTGACGGTAGCCAGCGTCTTGCTTTCGCGGGCAACCTTCACGTGCTCCTTGGCTTCAATGGCCTGATGCAGACCGTCGGAGTAGCGGCGGCCCACCATCAGACGGCCGGTGAATTCGTCTACAATAATGACTTCGCCGTTCTCCACCACATAGTCCACGTCCCGCTTCATCATGGCGTGAGCCTTCAGGGCGTTCAGAATATGGTGGTTCAGCGTGGCGTTTGCCACGTCGTTCAGGTTCTCCACATGGAAGGCGGCTTCCGCCTTGCGGGCGCCTTCTTCCGTCAGAATGCAGGCCTTCTGTTTTTCATCCACGGTATAGTCGGCTTCTTCGCCCTCGGGAAGACGGCTGACAAAGGAATCCGGCTGCTGGTACAGGGGTGTGGACTGGTCGCCCTGGCCGGAAATAATCAGGGGGGTACGGGCTTCATCAATCAGAATGGAGTCCACCTCGTCCACGATGGCGAAGGCGTGGCCGCGCTGTACCATGTCGGACTGTCGGATGACCATGTTGTCACGCAGGTAGTCAAAACCCAACTCGTTATTGGTGCCGTAGGTAATATCGCAGGCATAGGCCTCGCGGCGCTGGGCAGCGTCCATATCGTGAACGATCAGACCAACGCTCATGCCGAGGAAACGGTGAATCTTACCCATCCACTCGCTGTCGCGGCGGGCAAGGTAATCGTTCACGGTTACCACATGCACGCCCTTGCCGGCGATGGCGTTCAGGTAGGCGGGCAGGACAGCGACCAGCGTTTTTCCCTCGCCGGTTTTCATTTCGGCGATTCTGCCCTGATGCAGCACCAGGCCGCCCAGCAGCTGCACATGGTACGGACGCATGCCGACCACACGGCCGGCCGCCTCGCGCACCGTTGCAAAAGCCTCGCACATCATGCTGTCCAGGCTCTCACCGTTGCGGTAGCGCGCGCGGAACTCGTCCGTCTTGGCGCGAAGCTGTTCATCCGTCAGTTTTTTGTATTCTTCTTCCAGCGCTTCCGCCGGGGCAATCATTTTTTCCAGCTTGCGAATCGTCTTTTCATTGCTGCCGGACAGAAGTGTCGTCAAAAAGCCCATGTGTAACCCTCTTTCAGATTGATATTACAGGTCAAGATATTTCTTGAATTCGGGCAGGATACCAATCCCGTCCGGGTAATGCGCCGCGAACTGGGGCACCGCGTGGGATGGGAAGCTGTTACCCTCAATGAAAGTGGGGCCCTGCTCCGTAATTGCCACATCCCAGGCGATAAAGCGCATGGTGGGAACCTTCTTCGCCGCCTCAAGACACATAGCTTTGGCTTCCTCAAAGAAGGGAATCTTGAAGCCCACGATTTCTGTCCCGGTCATGGGGTGCTTCTCATACCGGTTGCCCGCCTTATCTGCGCCGACGGTCTTCAGCATGCCGCTGTCCAGGTCAACCCGGGCCGCCATGCCGCCGCAATCCACATTGTCCATTACCTTGCCGTTGCCGATGCGGACAAAGGCGTAAACGATTCCCTGTTTTTTATCACCCAGCAATGTGGCAACACGGATGGTGTTGACAGAGGTGGGGCACAGACGCGCCATCTCCGGGTGCTGAATCACGATTTCCTCCAGAATGCCGATGCCGTCCGCCAAAAGGCGCGCCTTAAAGGCATCAGCATCAACGAAGTCGCGGGTTTCATATTTCTGAATGCCCTGACCGGAGGAACCCTCCAACGGCTTGCCAATCAGCTTGTCATGCTTGCTCATCAGCTCCGCCAGCTTTCCGGTATCGGTCTCAGCGTTAATCAGCAGCCAGTCCCGGTGAATGTATTCGGCGAAGGTGGTGTTAAACTCCGTCTTGTCATCGAAGTAATGCCAATCTTCCTTGGGGTTCATACGGCGGACGATACTGTTGGAGATACCGCGGGTAATCACCGTGCGGCGTTGCTCATCGTTCAGATTGTACATCTCGGCAATCTTGTAATCCATGTACCCGGCATTGTAGCGGGAGGCGCAGCGCACCATGTCGCACAGAAGCCAGGCACGGCTCTTGCCGGTCTTTTTCGAGAGCATATTCACCGTGGACAACATCC
>JAZUDA010000246.1:0-6125 GCA_045639455.1 Clostridia bacterium
GTATGGACAAACAGACCGTGGCGGTGGGCGGCCTCATATACCTCCTGCATCTGCGCGGGCGTGACAACCGTACCGCGTCCGAGGGCGTTTTCCATGCATACCATGGAGGTGTGCGGGGAGTGGATGTTCTCATCGTCCCGAATGCTTTTTTCTACGTCTTCCGCCCGGAGAATGCTGTCAGGGCGGACAACGGTCCGGCAGCTGACGGAGGAAATCACGGCGGCGGCACCCACCTCCGAAGCGTGAATATGGGAGTCCGAGCTCATGATGATTTCATCGCCGCGCCGGGTCGCGGTATAGACCGCCAACTCGTTGCCCATCGTGCCGGACGGGACGAAGAGACAGTCTTCCTTGCCGGTCATTTCGCAAGCCAGGTGTTCCAGCTTCAGCACCGTGGGATCATCGTGAAACACATCATATCCCACTTCCGCTTCAGCCATGGCTTTGCGCATAGCAGGGGTAGGCTGGGTCACGCTGTCGCTGCGGTAGTCAATCCACCCTGTGGCGTTCATCGCGCTTTCCTCCTTTAACAAGAAAGACGTCAACGGACGTGCCGCTGACGCCTTCGCCGGAAATATTACTTGCTTTCCAGATAGGACTGGATGGCTTCCAGAACCTGATCGGCATCGAGACCGTGAACCTGGCAGGCTTCCTCCAGGGACTCATTTACAGAGGAGGGGCAACCTACGCAGTGCATGCCGCAGCTCATCAGCACAACGGCGATACCGCGGTCATACTGAAGCATTTCACCCATGGTGGTATTCTTCGTAATTTCCATAATGCAATCATTCTCCTTGAATCATTTGCGGCATAAACCGCACCGTAGATTATACAACGGGCAGGGCAAAAAGGCAAGTATTACTTGCTTTCGGTAACCAGCTTGTTCAGTTCCTCCATGAAGCTGCTCACGTCGGCGAACTGCCTGTAGACGGAGGCGAAGCGAACGTAGGCCACCTGGTCCAGCTCCTTCAGCGCCCGCATGACGATTTCGCCGATTTCCCGGCTGGGCACCTCATCTACGGACAGGCTGTATACCTCACGTTCAATCCGCGCCACGGCATCGTCGATGGCGGTGATGGAGACGGGCCGCTTTTCACAGGCGCGCAGGATTCCCGCGCGGATTTTCTGCACGTCGAAGGCCTCTCTGCGGCTGTCCTTTTTGACAACGAACAGGGGCACCATTTCCACTTTCTCGTAGGTGGTAAAGCGACGGTTGCAGTTCAGACACTCGCGGCGTCTGCGGATGCTGCCGCTGTCCTCGGCGGCACGGGAATCGATGACCCGGCTCTCGGTATAGGAACAGAAGGGACATTTCATGACGGTTACTCTTCTTTCGTGCTTCTTTTCGATACGGTTTATTATAGCTTATAAAAGGAAATTGGGCAAGGATGAATTTTTCATATTTATCTTGACTTTTTATTCGATGGGTGATAATATCGTCCTATCAAAGGCGATGACGAAGCTGCACAGCCCGTCAGGCGGACTTTCCAGAGAGCCGGTATCGGTGGAAGCCGGCAGGTCCGGGAGCTGCGCGATCCCTTCCGAGTCGGTTTGCCGAATCCCCGGTTAGCGGGGCAGTAAGCAATCCCGCGTTTGCTGCGTGAATGCATAGGGCTTGCAGGAGCCCGAAGAGGGGGCGGCGTGCAGCCGCAATTTGAGTGGTACCGCGGGTGAAGTCATCCGTCTCAAAGCAAGGGCTTTGGGGCGCGTTTTTTTATTCTTTTGTGGGAGGCATGAAGCATCATGACGAACGCACAGTCACAGCTGTTTGAAATTGCCCAGCGTATCCGCGAGATGCGCACGATTATGAATTACACCCCCGGAGAAATGGCCCGGAAGACCGAAGTCTCGGAGGAACAGTACCGGGTGTATGAAGAGGGCCTGACGGATCTGCCTTTTTCCTTTATTCACAAGTGCGCCCTGGCCTTCGGCATCGGCATTTCCGACCTGCTGGAGGGCTATTCCGCCCACCTGGCCAGCTACACCGTAACCCGCAAGGGCAAGGGTGTTACCACCGCGCAGGAGGAGGGCATCCGCATTCAGAACTTGGCGCCCATGTTCCAGGGCAAGATTGCCGAGCCTTACTGGGTGCGGTATGACTATTCCGAGGAGAAGCAGAACCAGCCCATCCACACCACCACCCACTCCGGTCAGGAGTTCGACCTGATCCTGTCCGGCTCCCTGAAGGTGCAAATCGGTGAGCACTCTGAGGTGCTCAACGAGGGCGACTCAATTTATTACAACTCGTCCACGCCGCACGGCATGATTGCCGTAGGCGGGCACGACTGTCTGTTCCTTGCCATCGTTCTGCCCGGCGAAAAAGTGGAGACCCCGGTGATTACCGAGGCCGGCCCCGGCGAAAGCGACGGCTCCATGGTATGCGAGAAGTTCATCCATACCCGGACGGATGACAACGGCGCGCTGAAATCCATCGAGTTCACGGATGAGGATTCCTTCAACTTCGCATTTGACGTGGTGGATGCCATTGCCGAAAAGAGTCCCGACAAGCGGGCGCTGGTGCATCTGGACAAGAATAAAAAGGAAACCGTCATGACCTACCGCCAGCTGATGCGGCAGAGCAACCAGGCGGCCAACTACTTCAAGGCGCTGGGCATTCAGAAGGGCGACCGTGTCATGCTGGTGCTGAAGCGCCACTACCAGTTCTGGCCCATCATTCTGGCCCTGCACAAGCTGGGCGCGATTGCCATTCCCGCCACCAACCAGCTGCAGGAGCACGATTTCACCTACCGCTTCAACGCGGCGGATGTGCGTGCCATCCTGTGCACGGCGGACGGCGATACGGCGCACCAGGTGGACTTGGCAGCGGCGCAGTCTCCCGCGCTGGAGTTCCGCATTCTGGTGGGCGGCAGCCGGGAAGGCTGGCTGGACTTTGACACCCAAAGTCAGCTGTATACCCACAAGTTTGTCCGTACGGCGGATTCCCCCTGCGGCAACGACAGCATGCTGATGCTGTTTACCTCCGGCTCTACCGGCTATCCCAAAATCGCGACTCACTCCTATAAATATCCCCTGGGCCACTACATTACCGCCCGGTTCTGGCACGGTGTTGACCCGAACGGGCTGCACTTCACCATCTCCGATACGGGCTGGGGCAAGGCGCAGTGGGGCAAGCTGTACGGCCAGCTGATGTGCGAGGGCTGCGTATTCGCCTACGACTTCGACCGCTTCAACGCCGAGGACATCCTGCCGCTGTTCGGTCAGTACCGCATTACCACCTTCTGCGCGCCGCCTACCATGTACCGTATGCTGATCAAGCAGGACCTGACCCGCTACGATTTCTCCAGTCTGCAGCGCGCAACAACCGCGGGCGAGGCCATGAACCCGGAGGTAACCAAGCGCTTCGAAGAGCAGACCGGTTTGCGAATCATGGAAGGCTTCGGTCAGACCGAGACCACGCTGTCCATCGCCAACCTGATTGGCGCGCCTCACAAGGTGGGCTCCATGGGCCAGGCGCTGCCGCTGTACGATATTGCGTTGCTTGACCATGAAGGCAACCGTGTCGGTGCCGGTGTCAGCGGCGAAATCTGTATCCGTACCGATGAAAAGGTTCCCTGCGGCCTGTTCAAGGGCTATTACCGGGATCAGGCGCGTACCGATGACGTATGGCATGACGGCTGGTATCATACCGGCGACGTTGCCTGGAAGGACGAGGACGGGTTCTACTGGTACGTTGGCCGTGTGGACGATGTAATCAAGTCCTCCGGCTACCGGATTGGGCCGTTCGAAATCGAGAGTGTTATTATGGAGCTGCCCTACGTGCTGGAGTGCGGCGTTTCCGCGGCGCCCGATGAGGTTCGCGGACAGGTGGTCAAGGCCAGCATCGTACTGACGGACAAGAGCTTGGCCAGCGAGGAGCTGAAGAAGGAAATCCAGAACTACGTAAAGCAGCATACCGCGCCTTACAAGTATCCCCGTATCGTGGTCTTCAAGGACGAACTGCCCAAGACCATCAGCGGCAAGATTATCCGAAGCAAGCTGTAATTCCGGCGAAAAAGAGAGGGGCGTTTGTCCCTCTCTTGACGCTGCCCGGTTTTGCTGCTACAATCATTTCGTTCCCATTTTCATGGAAAGGACAGGTATTCTTCGGCAATGCGGATTCACGGCTGATTTTGACGTTTCAGACAATCGCCTTTTCCCGCGGCTTGGGGAAGGGTATGAGTTTGTGCGCCGTGAAGGCCGTGTGTTCGTCTTACTTGTCCGAGTACGGTTTTTGATGATTCACACCTCCTTTGCGTGCGCGTAAAGGAGTGTTTTTTATGAATCAGTTATTACTGGAGGCTTCGGATATCCGCAAAAGCTACGGGAACCGTGTGCTGCTGCAGCCGGAGAAGCTGTGTATCTTTGAAGGCCAGCGTATCGGCCTGATTGGAGAGAACGGCGCGGGGAAATCCACGCTGCTCAATATCCTGTGCGGGGAGGCAATACCGGACAGCGGCACGGTACGCCGTTTCTGCAAAATCGGCGTCATTCACCAGATGGGCACGACCGGGGACGATATCGCGCCGCAGATGCGCTCCCGTTTTCATACGCAGGAGGGGCGTGATACCCTTTCAGGCGGGGAACGGACACGCCGGCGCATCGCCGCCGCGTTCTCGCAGAATGTGCCGCTGCTGTTTTGCGATGAACCGACTACCGACCTGGACGCGGACGGCGTGGCTGAGCTGGAAAAACATCTGTCGGGCTATACCGGCGCCATCCTGCTCATTTCCCATGACCGTCATCTGTTAGACGCGGTGTGCGACAGCATCTGGCATTTGGAGGACGGAAAAATCAACGTATTCCCGGGCGATTACACCGCTTACCGGCAGGAGCTTCGTCAACGCAGGGAGCATCAGCAGGACGAGTATGAACAATACAGGGCGGAAAAAGCCCGTCTGGAGGCCTCGGCACAGAAAATGTACGAGCGCAGCCAGCAGGTGCGCAAGGCACCCGCCCGCATGGGCAACAGCGAAGCGCGTCTGCATAAACGTGAGGGCACGGATGCCATGCTCCGCATCTCCCGCGCCAAGGGGGCGATGCAGACACGGCTGGATCAGCTGGAGAAGAAGGAGCGCCCGCGGGACTTGCCTCACATCAGTATGGCGTTCGGCACACAGGTACCCATTGAGGCCAGAGCCGCGCTTACTGTGCGGGGGCTGTCGCTGAAGGCGGGCGACCGTGTGTCGCTGAACAGGGCGGAGTTGGTGCTTCCTACAGGCACGCGCACGGCACTGTTGGGGCCGAATGGCTGCGGCAAAACCACGCTGCTGCGCGCCATCGCTTCGGAGGCGACCCTGCCGCCGGATATACATCTGGGCGGTCAGATCCGGCGCAATCCCGCCGTGCGGCTCGGGTGGTTTGACCAGGACCATTCCGCAACCTTGAATCCGGAGAAAAGCGCGCTGGAAAATGTGATGTACACATCGGTCGCGGATGAGTCCACTGTGCGGACGGCGCTGGCCCGCATGAATCTGCGCGGCGATGACGTGTTCAAGCCGCTTTCGGTGCTTTCCGGCGGGGAACGGGCCAAAACAGCGCTTGTACGTTTGCTTGTATCTGATGCCAATGTGTTGCTGCTGGACGAGCCGACCAACCACCTGGACGTGTTTACGCTGGAGGCGCTGGAAGAGCTTCTGAGCGGCTACGGGGGAACACTCCTGTTTGTGAGCCATGACAAGGCGTTCACACGTGCGGTGGCGAATCGGGTGGTGCGCTTTAACGGTACCTCGCTGCAAAGCTTTGACGGCGGTTTGGACGCCATGGAGCAGCGGGACCATGCCGGTCGCGACCGGGAAGCGCTGCGGCTGGAAATCACCACGCTGCAAATGCGCCTGGCGGTGCTGTCCGCGCGCATGACCGCGCCGAAAAAAGGCGATGATCCGCTGCGGCTGAACGCCGATTATGAGGCACTGGCGGAGGAGCTGCGGGTGCTGAAAAAACGGGCGGAGTAAAAAACGCGCGGCGGCGCCCCGCGATTAAGAAAAACCGCGTGTTCTGCCGATTGTCGCTTTTCGCAGGAAAATTTTCAAAAACGGAACTTTTTTGCCGTGAATATCGTTATAATATTTGCGGGGCGATTGCACCCGCGACAAACCCGAACAAAAGAACAGGAGTGATTTTTCATG
>JAZUDA010000247.1:0-9205 GCA_045639455.1 Clostridia bacterium
CATTCAACCCTCCATTAGGGCCATATCGCCGGCAGGACTTCTTCAGATGTTTCAATCCAGCCCAGGGCATCGGGACGCGTGTAGGAAATTTGAACCAAATCTCCCGCCTCCAAATGCCGCGCTGATCTGAGGCAGCAAATCTCCTGATATCCATCGTCAATCAAAACCGCTTCTGCTCCGGTTTCGATGTCAGCCACAATCACCTTCCCGGAATACTGCGGGCTGTAGGCGACATACGGGTACTTCAGCAGGAAGGCATCATTGAATACGTGCCCCGACTCCTTCTGCTCAGTGTCATAGAATACCGTTTGGTTTACCGAGCCGGCGCCGCTGATGTGAACCATCACAACGTTCTCCGTTACCTGTGTGCATTCCGCATAGGTGTAATCGGCGGTGGTCGCGTCTTCGATTATGCTGCCATCGGATGAAATAATGATGTATCGATTGTTTTTTACCGCCAGGTTGTTTTCGGACAGGATTTTCTCCACGCGAAATCTTGCAGGCCAGCTTACGGACTCAACGGCGGAAGGTTTCTGGTCGAAATAACCTTCCGGCGTAATCAGATTCAATGTTCCGGCACTGTAGTCTGCTTCAACTGTTACACCTAACAATGTGCCAAGGCCTTCGGGGGTGATTCGTAGAAAGAAGTCATCGGTACTGTACCCGTCTTCCAATCCCCACATATCCTTGGAATAAGTAAAGTCCAGGCTTATGCCCACACCGTTCTTGGAGAATGCTGACATTGTGGGAATATAACTCTGCAGGATGCTGCCTGCACCGTACTCGTTGCCACCCAAATTCCACGTGGCAGTATAGTAGTTTGGCAGAAGACTTGTATCCTGCATGGACTCATAACTACCGCCCAAAAGCTCAACAAGATAACGGAAATTGCGGTCGTCACCGATTACGTCAGGAGGATTGTCATAGTTTTTCGCAGGAAAGCACAGGCGAATGTCGCCGGTATAGCTTTTTGACAGCCAGTTATACGTAAAGACGATATTCGGATCAAGTACAAATCCGTTCATCTGTTTTTTCTCAAGAGGTACACCGTTTAGCAGCAATTGGGCAAGTGGGGGCTTGACACGCTCTTCACGCACCTTGTCAGTGATGAAAGGGTCAAGCATGGCATGTTCGTCCAGAGCGGCAATATATTTTGCCTGCAAGGCGGGCAGCAGCGCGTTTTTTACATATGGATACCTGTCATGATTGATTACATAGTATAACTTCAAGATATCATATTGGGCCATTTCGGATTGAATGTAGGGAATCAGCGCCGGCCGTGTACGGATATCTGACAGACTATTGGCCATGAAGCTCTCGTCCATCCGAAAATCATACAGATTATTTGCCGCATTCAGATAATCAATCACATTCTCTAATTGATCGTAGCTTGTAATTGCCACCCGTTCATTTTGACCGTCCCGTTCGATTTGCAAACCGTACTGAGCTGCCAGCGTGTTCGCTTCAAACTGCTTATACGCCATCATCTGCTCGTAATAGTCGCAGTGCGCGTGAGCATACAGCACTGTATAACGTCCTTCGTAGGAAACCTTCCAGCCTGTCGTGACATGAACTGGAAACGGAAGGGCAGAAGTAGTTAGGGTTACAACCGTTTCGTTCAGACCTGATTGCGGTACGGCGATTTCCGATATGGTGAAGGGCATGGATAACAGCCGCTCGGCCTCCGCACGGCATTCGTCGGGACTATACTGATCCTGGATAAAATCCGCTGTTTCGTGATAGACACGGTTTCCTTCATCATCTTGGGAATAGAGGGAGTCGGTAAATTCAAGTACGGAGTCAGTAACCTTTCGCACAAGAACTTGAAATCTTACAGAGAAAGAGGAATAAACGGGGGAGAGCATTGAAACCGTCAGGCATAAGGACAGAATCCGACCCAAAGTACCCATAAATATACCTCCCTGTTATTGCAGACAGTCAGCAGGCTTCGCGGAGAACGATATGGTGATGCCGGAAGGAATTTCCGGGACTTTGCTACTTGGACGGAGTGACATTTCCCATTGTAGTCGGGAACCTCCGTAGTAGATATCGGTCAGAGCCGCGCAGTCCTGAATCAGATTCAGTCTAAATTCGAGCCCGGCCGGGAAGTATAGCTTGTGTAAGGAACTACAGCCGGAAAGACATGTATAGCTGAGCTTTGTCACGCCGTTGCCGATAACGAGACGGCTCAGAGAAGTGCAATCACGAAAAGCATCGCCGATTTTCGTTACATAATCCGGGATGACAGCAGTAGCCAAGCCTGAACCATAAAAGCTGTTGGATATGTTTGTGACACTGTCGGGAATGGCGATTTCCCGAAGAGAAGTACAGTTGCCGAATAGTGCGGAAGGAAGGTCAGTAGTTGCGGGTGAGAGACGTACATCTGACAGAGAAGTACATCCGAAAAAGGCGGAGGTACCTAAATCAACCGCGCTGTCCGGCAGCTTGACGGAGGAAAGTGATGTGCAATTTTGGAAGGCGCGTTGTCCGATGATTTCTTCTTTGCCGCCAAAGGTGACCGTCTGCAGAGAATCGCAGCCATAAAATGCGCTGTTTCCTATTGTGGTCAGGGTGTTGGGGAAAGACAGAGAAACGATTTCAGAATGATTACTGAATGCACCGTCTCCGATTGTGACGATTCCATCCGGAATTACCAATTTAGCAGGCTGGGGACCTGCAGCATAGTAGTAGCACCCTGTTCGCAGGTCAATCAAGCCGCAATTCTCACAAAGATAGTTGGAATTTCCGGGGGCAATGGATAGAATAGTCAGAGAAGGACATTCATCAAAAATCAGTTCGCCTAATTCTTCCAGCCCATTGCCGAATGAAACAGAGAAGAGCGAGGAACAATCATAGAAGGCTCTGCTGCCGACAGTGGTCACCGTATCGGGCAGAGTGACCGCCATCAGGTTTTCACAGCGGCAGAATGCATAGGGCAAAATCTCTTCCACGCCTTCCGGGGCTGACCATGCACCGGTTCGACCGGCAGGATAACAAGCCAGCGCTTTGCCGTTGTTTTTGTATAGGACGCCTTCTCTGGCACACAAAACATTTCCATCACCGTAAACCTTCAGTTCTTTCAGAGAGGAACAGCCGGCGAACGCATTTCCCGCCAAATCGATAAGGGAAGCGGGTAAAGCAATGTCAGAAAGCTGAGGACAATTCTGAAAAGCGTAAGTCCCGATAGAAGTAACGGTTTCTGGAACTGTAAAGCTTTGCAAACCGGTACCGGACAAGGCAGTGTTTCCAATCGCAGAGATTGTTCCCTTTACTTCTATCTTTTCTAAAGAAGTACAGCCGGAAAAGACGCCTTGCGGGATTTCGGCTATTCCCTTTCCCAGCGTTGCGCAGTGTAACGAGGTACATTTGGTAAATACGCTGTGGCCGAGTTCAGTCATACCATCGGGAATGTTGATTTCTCGAAGGGACGCGCAGCCTTTGAATGCATCATCCTCGATTTTCGTCAGGCTTTGGGGGAGCGCAATCTCTCTTAAAGAGGCACATTCCGAAAAAGTAAAGGAATCGAGTTCGGTGATTCCTTCTGGTAAATTGATCTCTTTCAATGCTGTGCAGCCTAAAAAGGCGGAGGCACCTATGCTTTGTACAGAATTGGGGACAGATACTTTTTCAAGCCGGGCACAATGCAGAAATGTGGAATCTCCGATAAACGTGTATCCCTCGGGAATGATAACGGAACGCACAGTGTTGTTGTTTTTGAATGCACTATGCACTCCCGTGACTTGAATACCGTCCAACTTTTGCGGAAGAGTCAGGTCGGGGTTATTTCCTCTGTAATCCCAAAGGTATATCGTGCCTGCCTGATCTCCCGCGATTACATAGGCATATTCCCAATCGCCACTGAGAAAATGACCGTCCGGGACGGATATACCGGTTCCTTCGCGAGGCCGATCATTCAGGTCGAGAGATACGGTTTCGGTTTCATCTGTCTTTATGAATGGGGAGGTATCAATCGGTTCGTGCGGGAAAGAAATCGGGACCGGTGCGATAGTCTCGGAGGCGGAGAGGGCTATTGTCAGCAAAATCGCCAGTATTTTACTTTGCAAGAAAGCTTCCTCCTTTTGAAAGATAACGTTTATCGGCGATGAAGTGATAGCAATTACAACTCATTTCGCTTTATTATTTTAGCATACCGCGTGGCGTTATTCAACAGAAAAAACGGGAAACGTTTGATTTTCAATAAAAAAGGAGCAGACGAAAGCCTGCTCTCCACAGAATGGTAAATAAATTTTACAAGTCTCCGTTCAAGATGTTATCAATCACACGGCTGACCGCGTGGAAATTGTTCTCCATCGCTACCGGAAAAATATCCGCCGATTCACAGTTGTCATCGCCTGCAATCATGGTGCTTCGGTAGTCTGGCCTCCATAATTTTTCGGGCGTTCCGCCGCTCATAAATACGTCCATATTGACACAGGCTCGAATGATGATATATCGATCAAGCATTCCAAACCTGTCCAGCACAAGGGCAATCGGAAGATCCTCCATTTCAGATAAGGCATAGGGATCAGGACAGCCGTAGCTTTCTGCCATTCGAACTGCGTTAGCATGCCCGTACTGTCCCTTCCAGAAGTTGTCGCCTGAAAGGGTAGTGCCTTTTCTGACCTCCGGCTGACGTAGAGCCCACTCCGCATCATTGAATTCCTTCGCCATAAAGCGCCGGGTGCGCGGTGTGGTGCGGATAGGGGAATCACGGAGCAGGTCATATACTTTTTGCGTCAGTTCCTGGTTCAGCAACCTGTAAGCGCTGTCGTCATAGGAAGCGTCACGGAACCAGGTTACAAGGCTCTGATTGTCCTCCATATCCCGGATATCCGCGTGATGACCGATATCATAGTCAACGGCGGCCGTAATCACATAGACATCTCCCATGACACTCTCGCCCACTGCGCCGCCTGCGCAACCGGTGCTGATCACATAGGACTGGGAAAAGTCGAACCTGGGGTCTGACAGTACAGCCGTCAGGCTTGCCGTGGCGTTTACTTTTCCCATGCCGGTGATATACATGGCAGCTCCGTTGGAATAGTACAGCCTGCTTCCGGGGAAACCGCCGCGAATCTCATAGCTTTCCGCTTTTTTGAAATAGGCAGCATAAAACAGCTGTGCTTCACCGGGGGTATCGCCGGTCAACTCCTCCAACTCAAACTTCGGCAGGAGCAGAACTTTTACAGGAAGCATTTTCTCGTTATCTGGCATCTTGTTCCATATCACTCCTTGATATAGGGTACACCATCGGCCTTCGGGGCGGAGGAACCGCCGCGCATTGTCATCAGTACAACAAGCGTCAGCAAATAGGGAATCATGGACAAGAGCTTGGTATTAATCACAGATCCCGCACTGAGCTGCACAACCAGTGCCTGCGCGAAGCCGAACAGCAGACATGCGCCGCAGGTACCGACAGGTGTCCATCGTCCGAAAATCACGGCCGCTAACGCGATGAACCCCTGACCGCTGATGGCGGTCGGCGAAAACGCGGATACTACAGAAAGCGTCATCGTGGCGCCGCCAAGTCCGGACAAGAATCCGGACGCAAGTACACAGCCGTATCGGATGCCATATACATTGATGCCCAGCGTGTCAGCCGCGGAAGGATGCTCGCCTACGGAGCGAATACGGAGACCGAGGCGGGTCTTGTTCAGCAGAACCCAGATTACCGCTACCAAAATAAAGCCTAAAATCACAGCGATATCCTGATTCAACGCGACGGCGATAGGCGCTGTCACCTCAGGAAAGAGGAATGACAGAATTTTCGGCATTTTGTTGGGTACAGGCGGCGTATGGGTAGCGCCGTTGAAGAAGAGACGGGACAGATACAGCGCAAGACCTGGCCCGATAAAATTGATTGCAACGCCGGAAACCGTTTGATTTGCATGGAAAGAAATCGATGCCATAGCATGGAGAAGAGATATCAGCATGCCCATACAGCCGCCTGCAAGAAAACCGAGCCAGGGACTGCCTGAATAATAGCCTACGATGACCGCGACAATGGCACCGGCGGTCATCATTCCTTCGATGCCGATATTCGTTACGCCGCTGCGCTCGGAAATCACGCCGCCAAGGCCGGCATAAATCAGCGGAGATGAATAGCTGAAGGTTGTTCCGATCATGACAAGGATAGTAGTCAGCATTTGCTCCGCCTCCTTTCCTCTACACGCTTGATAATCATGGGAACGACAGTGGAAATGGCAATGAAGAATACAATCGTGCCCAGCATGATGCTGATGACTTCGGAGGGAATACCGATCTGGCTTTGAATCAGCTGACCGCCGTATCGCAGTCCGGCCAGCAACAGGGCAGAGAAAATGCAGCCGACAGGGGAGCTGTTTGCAATCAGTGCAACGGACATACCGTCGAACCCGAATCCTTCCATAGCGGCCAGCGTGCTGATCCGGAAGGGGCTGGCTCCCGTAACGGCGATGCAGCCCGCGATGCCTGCGAGCGCGCCGGAAATTGCCATGGCGTAACGTGTATTTCTGTTCACATGAATGCCTGCGAATTCGGCAGCGTCACGGTTAAAGCCAACGGCGCGAAGCTGGTATCCGAAGGTGGTCTTTTTCAGAATAAAGGCCACAAGAATTGCCGTAAGGATCGCCAAAATAATCCCGAAGTTCACATCCGTTTTCAGCAGGGCGTTGCCGATATCGCCGTTCGCCTTACACCAGGCGATTCCGTCCGGCGTCATTTTCCATTCGCCAAGCAACAGTATACGCGCGCTTTTCAATACCTCGTAGGAGGACTCGCTGCCTGGCTTTTTCACCCAGGGCAGGGTAATGAGGTAGTTCTGGAAATACAGTGCGACCCAGTTGAGCATAATGCTAGAGATGACCTCGTGAATTCCGAAGCGGGTCTTCAGAACACCGACGAGTCCGCCCCAGATAGCCGAGGCCAGGATGGCGGAAAGGAAAACAACCGGGATATGAATCGGTGCGGGTAGATCCAGATAATAACCGGTCAGGGCCGCAGTAACAGCGCCGATAATGTATTGTCCTTCAGCACCAATGTTGAACAGGCCTGTTTTAAAGGCGAACGCCACGGAGAGTCCCGTAAAAATCAAGGGCGTTGCCTTAATGACCGTGTTGGAGATGCTTTTTGTGGAAGTAAAGATGCCCTTGAACAGTGTGCCGTAGGTCTCTATCGGGTTATATCCTGCAAACAGGATTACCAGCGCGCCCACCAAAAAACCCGATATTATGGAAAGCAGGATGGTTACAATCGGGCGCTGAAATAGTTTTCTTATGATTGTCATCATTTCCCCGTTCCCCCTGTCATCAGTAACCCGATTTCTTTTTCATCCGCTCCCTGAGACGGCAAAGTTTTCGCAATCCGGCCGTCATACAGAACGGCGATTGAATCCGAAACGCTTATTACTTCATCCAGCTCGAACGAAATAAGCAGAACGGCTTTTCCTTTGTCGCGGTACGCTACAAGGCTTTTGTGAACGAACTCAATTGCGCCCACATCCAGCCCTCGGGTAGGTTGAACCGCTACCAGCAGCTCTGGCTCATTAGTAAGCTCACGCGCAATGATGACCTTCTGCTTGTTACCACCCGAAAGGGCGCCGACAGGCAGGGAGGCACAATTCTCCGGGCGCACATCGAAACGCTTTACAAGTTGTTCTGTAAAAGCAGAAATCACATTTTTCCGAAGAATCCCGTGGCTTGAAAAGCGGGAGTCTGCGAAATTTTCGATAATCATGTTTTCCGCCACCGAAAATTGCGGGACAATGCCACGGCGCTCCCGGTCCTCATGAATCGTAGAAACACCAGCCTCGATGGTTTTGCGTGGGGTGGAATTTTCGATATGCTTTCCATGCACGAGGATTTCGCCGCTCTTTACGTGGCAAAGGTTCGTGATGGCCTCCACCAGTTCCTTTTGCCCGTTTCCGTCAACGCCCGCGATACCGACGATTTCACCGGCACGGACGGTCAAATCCAGCCCCTTTACCCGCTCGATTCCCCGTGCATCCTGAACATGCAGGTCCTTGATTTCCAGCACTTTTTCGCCGGGAACGGCAGGGGTCTTGGTTACCGTCAGATTGACTGTGCGGCCCACCATCTTTTCCGCCAGCTCCTGTTCCGTTGTTTCGGACACATTGACTGTATCAATATACCGTCCGTGTGCCACGATGGTACATACATCGGCGGCTCTCAGGATTTCCTTCAGCTTGTGGGTGATAATCAGGATTGTTTTCCCCGACTTCACAAGCCGGTGCATGATTTCAATCAGTTCATCGATTTCCTGTGGAATGAGGACGGCTGTAGGCTCATCCAAAATCAGAATATCCGTACCGCGGTAGAGTGCCTTTAAGATTTCGACACGCTGCTGCATGCCAACAGAGATATCCTTAATCAGCATGTCAGGCTCTACGGCAAGTCCGTATTTTTCCGAAATAGCCATGATTTCGGCGCGTGCCCGCTTTTTATCGATAAAGCCGAAACGTGTTGTGGTTTCAGAGCCGAGAATAATATTTTCCGTAACAGTAAAGTTCTTCACCAGCTTGAAGTGCTGGTGAACCATTCCGATGCCGGCCTTAATGGCCAAACCCGGATTCTTGATGGCACATTCTTTGCCATTAATCAGGATTTCTCCCTTATCCGCGCGAAGCAATCCGTAAAGGATGTTCATCAGGGTCGTATTACCGGCACCGTTTTCGCCAAGCAGCGCGTGAATTTCACCTTTCCTGATTGAAAGCGATACATCGTTCAGGGCGCAGAAATTCCCGAAATACTTGGAGATGTGCCTCATTTCCACCGCAAAGTCTGTGCTCATTTATGTCCTCTCCTGACTGTGTGCAGTACCGGTGTGAATATGTACGAACAAGAGGGACAGTCAGTTGTCCGCCGCCTGCCCCTCTTGCTACGAAAAGTCTATATCCGGATGATTGAATTATTCGATTACCCAGGCACCGAAGGATTCGGCATCGAAGGGAACAACGATTTCGCCGGCAATAATTTTAGCGGTCACAGCTTCGGTATCGGCAATCACGTTCTCGGGGATCAGGTTGCCGGTGGTGGTGTAGCCGACAGCACCGGTGCTCAAATCGCCAACAACGGAGGTGCCGCCCAGCTGTTCGCCGTTCGCGAGACGCTTGCAGATGTCATAAACAACAGCGCCGCAGCCCTTCATGCAGGAGGTAATCAGGTTTTCGGGGGCCAGGTAGTTCTGATCGGTATCAGCGCCGATAACG
>JAZUDA010000248.1:0-7708 GCA_045639455.1 Clostridia bacterium
GTTCGGCTCATACAGCGTAACTGTCGCACTGCCTGAAAGACCGCCGTCGCCCCACGGAGCAATCTCACTGACTGTGACTGCCGGCAGGGGCAGGTTGGATTCCGATTGGTTCTCGTTTTTCTTTCCGCACCCTGACAGCAAAAATATACCTGCGCACAGGAGGGCAAAGATTCCTTTTTTCACTGTTCTTTTTCCTCCTCGCCGCGGGGCAGCTCCACCGTGAAAGTGGTGCCCTTTCCCAGTTCGCTTTCTGCCTGAATGGTACCCCCGTGCTGCTTTACAATCTGCTGAACAATCGACAGACCGAGACCTGTACCGCCGGTCTCCCGACTGCGGGCCTTGTCCACACGGTAGAAACGGTCGAAAATATACGGCAAATCTTTTTCAGGGATGCCGGGCCCGTTGTCCGTCACACTAAAGGAAACGATTTGCTGCTGCTGCGCCAGGCGGACCGTGATTTTGCCGCCGTCTTTTGTATATTTGATTGCGTTTTCAATCAGGTTATAAACCACATGGTTCATTTTTTCAGCGTCAGCGGTGACCGGACATTCGCCACGCATATCCGTAACCAGGACATGGTGATGTGTCTCAATCATCGGTTGCAGGCGGAGCAGGTTATCCTCCACCAGTTCCTTCATGGAGAACCGTTCTTTCCGCAACTGCGCGCCCTGGTCATCCATGCGGACAAGGGCCAGCAGGTCTACAATCACCGCGTTCATGCGGTCAATCTCCCGGTTGATATCGCCCAGGAACTCATTGCGGAGCTCCTCCGGCATCTCCGGCTGATAAATCACGTTTTCCAGCATGATTTTCATGGTGGCCAGCGGTGTTTTCAATTCGTGGGAGGCGTTGGAAACAAACTGGTTTCTTGTCTGATCCAGCGTTTCCAGGCGTTCCGACATGGTGTTATAGGTTTCCGCCAGACGACGCAATTCACCTGAACCCGTCACAGGCACACGTGATGAAAAATCACCCTTGCTCATCTTCTGAATAGATTTCGTCAAGGCCTGAACGGGTTTTGTCAGCACGCCGGCGTATAGCCACGCGGCCACCAGCACCACGATAGCAGCCAAAGCGAAATAGAACAGCAGACGGCGGAGCAGCGTAAAAATCCGATCCACCGTATCCTGCATGGACGCAACAAAAAGGAGCAGCCCTGTACGCTCTCCGTTATATTCTGTTTTTGCCGCGAACCAGCCCGTCCAACCCTGGCGGGAACGAAGCATAGTCAGCCAATTCAGTCCGATTTCCGTATTTTCGCCATTATGGATGCCGTAGCTGCTTTCGCTGCCCGCCGTCAGTACATTCAGTACTTCCTGTGACAGAACACGCCGACCGCACTCCTCACCCTGGGAGTCAAACTGGACCTTGCCACTTTCATCCAGAACAAGAATCCGGCCCCCGAGTTCATTCGCGGCTGCTTCCAGCCTTGTCTGCATCTCCCGTGCCGTACCGGTTTCTGTAAGTGCCGCCAGCTCCGGGCTTAATTTAGCGATATTCTGCTGTTCGTCCTCCATTCTCTGTGTAAAAAGAGAATCGCCCGCCAAACCGATCACGGAGGTGCCTACCAAAACGAAGGCACCTACCATAATCAGCAGGAAGGCAAACAGGATTTTCCAACGTATGCTTTGAAACGGGAGGTTAATCTTTTTCCGTGAAATAGTAGCCCACTCCCCATTTAGTCATAATATATTCAGGTTTCGCGGTGTTCTTTTCGATTTTCTCACGCAGGCGGCGGATATGCACATCTACCGTGCGGGCATCGCCCGTGTAGTCAAACTTCCACACTGTTTCCAGCATGGCCTCCCGGCTGAACACCTTGCCGGGGTTGGTCATCAGCAAATGAAGCAAATCAAACTCTTTGGCGGTCAGTTTGACCTCCTCGCCGCCCAGCGTCACCGTGCGGTTCATGATATTCACGGACAAATCCCGTACTCGGAGTTCTTTCTTTTCCTCCTGCACAGCGCCGGTGGCGCGGCGCAGAATGGTACGGATGCGGGCCTTGACCTCAAGTACATTGAAGGGCTTGGTCATATAGTCGTCCGCGCCGTATTCCAGGCCGAGAATCTTGTCCATATCCTCGCCCTTGGCGGTCAGCATGATAATCGGCACATTGCTGCTCTCCCGGATGCGCTGGCAAACGCTGATTCCATCCACGCCGGGCAGCATGATATCCAGCAGAATCAAATCGAATGAGCCGGCGAAAAACTTGGCCAGCGCTTCCTCGCCGTCCATCGCCGATTCGGTTTCGTACCCATCCTGCTCCAACGTATATTTCAACCCTTTGACAATCAAAGGTTCATCGTCAACCAAAAGAATCCGTTTTGCCATCGGTATGCCTCCCAATTTATTCCATCAATGCGATTCATTTTACCATTTATGTAATACAAAATCAAGAGGATTGAAACATTTTTTTCATATTTTTCGTCGCAAAAAAAATCCTCCCCCAGTTTTTCGCAAAGGGAGGTGATTTTCAGCAAACGTTTATTCGTAAGAGATCAGGCCCTCGTTCTCCATGTACAAGTCGCGGGCTTCCATATAATCGTCCAGGAATGCTGCCAACTTTGACGCGGTATCGTCATCGGAGCCATTCAGTGCCATCAGCGCGTCCAGAATCTCTTCAAACGCCTCATCGTCATCGTAGTAGCCTTCCCCCGCGATGCCTTCGTCATCCATCACGTCCTGCCTTGCCATATAGGCAAGGTCGGCATCCAGCGCTTGGGAGGAAAGGAGAGGAATATCCAGACCTTTATGGGCACGGGGGTCAATGCCTTCCGTGATAAAGGACACCGCTTTCTTTTTGTCAAACACAGTCCGTTCTCCTTCCGGTCATCAGAACATTTCGGTGAAGGTATCCACGGTGCGTGCAAACTCGTTCAGCGCGTCCTTGACGGGCTGGGGGTTCGCCATATCCAGGCCCGCCAAGCGGAGCGCGTCCAGAGGAGATACGCTGCAGCCGGCGGAGAGGAACTTGCGGTAATCCTTCACGGCCTTTTCGCCCTCGGTCAGGATGCGGTTTGCCAGGAAAACGGCGGCGGAGAAACCGGTGGCGTACTTATACACGTAGAAGGCTCGGTAGAAATGCGGGATGCGCATCCATTCATTGCGGATTTCCTCATCCACCACGCAGGATTCGCCGTAGTACTGCTTGTTCAGCTCATAATACACATCGCCCATGGACTCGTTGGTCAGAGGAATTCCCTGCTCCCACATCTCGTGTACCTTGCGCTCAAACTCCGCGAACATGGTCTGACGGAACACAGTGGTGCGGAACTGCTCCAGATAGTGATTCAGCAGGAAACGAACCGCTTTCTTGTCGTCTTTATACTTATTCAGCAGATGGCGCATGACGATGATTTCGTTGGTGGTCGAAGCGACCTCCGCCACAAACAGGCTGTAATCGCAGGTGGCAAAGGGCTGCGCGTGATCGGAGAACCAGGAATGCATGGCGTGGCCCAGTTCATGGGCGATGGTCATAGCGGAATCCAGATTGTCGTGATGGTTCAACAGCACATAGGGATGGACGGCATGCACGCCGTTGGAGTAGGCGCCGCCGGTCTTGTTCTCATTCTCATAAACATCCAGCCAGCCTTCGTCGTGGGCCTGCTTCAGGATGGCCACATAATCCTCGCCATGGGGCGCCAGGCCCTCCATGACCAGCTGATAGGCCTCCTCGTAGGGCAGATTCATATCAAAGTCCCCGGCAATGGGCACGTACAGATCATACAGATGCAGTTCCTCGGTGCCGGTGGCTTTCTTGCGAACAGCCAAATACTTGTTCAGTGCAGGCAGTGCTTCATGAACGGCGGAAACCAGATTGTCATATACGGCAACCGGAATCTGATCCGGGAACAGGCTGGCTTCCAGGGCGGAGGCATGGTTGCGAACCTTGGCATAGAAGCAGTCCTTCTTAACGCTGGCACCATAGGTGCCGGCAATGGTATTGCCGAAAGCGCCGTAGGTGCTGAACAGGGTATGGAACGCATTGGCACGCAAGGTGCGGTCCGCGCAGTGAATGATTTTGCCATAGCCGGAGTCAGTCAGCGCCACATCGTTGCCCTCGCCGTCCTTCACGGCGTCAAACTTCAGGTCCACATCCGTCAGCATGGAGTAGATATCGTCCGGGCCCTGGGCCATATCACCCGTCATAGCCAAAATCCGCTCCTCGGCGGCAGACAGGGTGTGGGGCTTTTCACGCAGCAAATCAGACAGGAACACACGATATTCCTTCATTTCAGGCTTATCCATCAGTGCCTTCAGTTCGTCCTCCGGCATGGCCAGCAGTTCCGGCTGCAGATAGGCACCCACGGTTTCTGCCTTAATGGCCAGGGACATGGCACGCTGCATTTCCGCCTGGGAATGGGTATTGCCGTTGTCCTCGTCCTTCTTCATCATGACGAAGGAAAGCAGCTTTTCCAGCTTCTCCCGTACGCGGAAGGAGGCGGTAATCGCCTTCGCCGGATCTTCCGCCACGCGGCCCTGGCCCTGCGCGACCGCGCCTACCAGTTCCTCCGCCTGGGCGAAAGCCTCGTTATAGGCGGCCTCGTCCGCAAAGATATCCGTCAAACGCCACTGATATTTGGGGTCCATTTCCGAACGCTTCTTAACCGTTTCCATAATCGTTTTCTCCTCTTATTCTTCTTCCAGCCGGAAGAGATTCTTGAAATTTTCCCAGGCACGGCGAAGATTCTGCGTAAACCGTTCCGCCGTAAATGTTTCGCTTTCTTTTATCAGCCGGATTTTGTACCCCAGCAGCTTTGCCGCCAGGAAACCCAGCAGCGCCATATGGGGCGCCAGCAGCACGCACAGCCCAAAGAACAACATTGCGAAATCCAGTACCGTGCCGCCGTCCGCCTCCAGCCGGATCCGTACCGTATAAGGACGCAGCAGAAACTGTCTTACGGTCTTTCCGAGCGGTTTCTTCTTCGGCTCATCCTTTTTATGTTCCTTCGGCTTTTGCTCCTCAGGCAGGAGAAGGCCGTTCTGTTTCAGGTCCTGCAATGCCTTATTCAGATCGCCGTTGTGGAAGGCCAGCAATCCTTGTGCCTCCTCAGGCGGAATAGTACTCCGGCGGCAGATTTCCGCTTCTTTTTCCTGTGTTGTCATGGGGTATTACACCTCGTCATCATCAAAGGGCATGTTTCCGCCCCTGCACGACACATTTTCATCTGAAGTAATTCCCTGCAGTTTGCGCTGCAGATGCTTGGTATGAACGTAGGCGACATGCTGCTGCTTCGCCATGGATGCAGACAGTGCCATGCCGATTTGCTCCGAGGTGATGCGGATAAACTGTGCCCTGAGGAACAGTTGTCCGTGTACACGGCACTTGCCGATTGCCACATACCGGCCGGGAGATTGCATCACATAGCCGTCCGGTTCAATCTTGCACATCTGGCCGCACTGGGGGCATTTCTGCTTCTGCGCGGCTTCGGAGGCAAGGCCCTGTGCTACGCTTTCCACCTCCGCCACAGGGGTGGAACGGCGGCGGTTGCTTTCCATATGGACAAGGCGGCGCGGCTGCTGGCCGAAGTTCAGGATTTCCTCCGGATTACCCAGCTTGCGGAACACCAGCGCCGTATAGTAGGCATCGTTCAGCGCGTTGTGGAAGTTCTTTTCTTCCTCCGGGTCGATTTCCATCATTTCCATGGCCGCCTTCAGACCTTTCCGGTCCTTTCCCAGCTTCAGGCGGTCGGAGAACATGCGCTGCAGATCGTACATCTTCGCCAGCTTCACATCGGACTCGAAGAAGTCCAGGTTCTGCTGCAACACGGACACGTCATCACATCCCCAGGTAATCAGGCAATAGTCCTCACCACACCAATCGGCAAACTGCCGGATGGCTTCGTCAAAGACCGGCGCGTCCGCCAGCACATCATTGTCCAGCCCGGTCATGCGGGCAATGCGGGGATGAATCTTTACATAGTGGGTAGGCTGAATGGGAATCGATACGGAATCCTCAATCTCCAGCGCGTCATTCATCCGGACAGCGCCGATTTGGATCATCTCAAACATCAGCCGGTCGCCAATTTCCTTGAAGATCGGCGTATGGTAGGAGGTGGGCTGATTCCACTCCAAATCCAGGATAATATAGTTCATGGTTGCCTGTTACGCTCCTGTTTCTCCGCATTGTGCCGCGCTTCGTCCGGCAAGGAAGCCGGTAGAGAAGGCGATCTGCAGGTTATATCCGCCGGTGTGGGCATCCACATCCAGCACTTCCCCGGCGAAATACAGGCCGGAGATTTTTTTACATTCCATAGTGGCGGGGTTGATTTCCTTTACATTCACGCCGCCGCGGGTAACAATGGCTTCTTCCATTGTGCCAAGGCCGTCAAATGGCAGGGAAAAATGCTTCAGGGTTTCTACTATTTTCCGGCGTGTCTCCTTTGTGATTTGTGCGCAGGCCATGGCCGGCGTAATACCCGCCTGACGGGCAAAGGACACCAGCAGCTGTACCGGCAGCAGGGTACGCAGTACTTCCCCCATGACGGCGTGGCTCTGCATTTCACGCAAAATGCGCGCATCCAGCTGTTCCTCGGAAAGGGCGGGCTTCAGGTCAAGCCACAGCTCGCACTGAGTCAGATCGTCCAGATGGGCGGAGGCCTCAATCATCAGCGGCCCGGCAAGCCGGTTTGGAAGAAAAGCGCACTCTCCCAGGCAGGAATACAGCGTCTTTTTCCCCTTTTGCACCTTCAGCGTCACATTTTTCAGCGTCAGCCCGGAAAGGCTTTCCTCCCAGGCCGCGCCATGAAGCAGCGGCACAAGTGAAGGCCGAAGCGGTGTCAGAGTTATTCCCACTTCCCCCGCCATGCGAAGCCCGTCGCCGGTGGAGCCCGTAGCGGGATAGCTGCATCCGCCCGAGGCGATGATGACGCTATCCCCCGGAACGGTCCTGCCATTCGACAGCTTCACACCCGTGATATGCCCGTCCTCCGTCAGGAGCGCATCAACCGCGCAGCCCGTGCGCACTTCCACGCCCAATCCGTTCATAGCCCGCTGCAGGGCCGCCGTAATATCCGAGGCATGGTCGCTGACAGGAAATACCCGCCTGCCCCGCTCTGTCTTTACGGGGCAGCCGTTTTCTTCCAGAAAGGCAATCATATCCGCCGGTGAAAAAGCGGTCAGCGCTCCGTACAGGAAGCGCGGATTCCGGGGCACTTCCTGCAGGAATTCCTCCATGGTGCAGTTGTTGGTCACGTTGCAGCGGCCCTTGCCGGTAATGTACAGCTCCCGGCCCGGCTTATCGTTTTTTTCCAGCACGGTTACCTGCGCGCCGGCCTTCGCCGCGGCACAGGCCGCCATCATGCCGGCGGCACCCGCGCCGATAATGATGATGTTATTCATTTTCCTTCTTGATGTACACCTTATACTCGTCCCAAATGCTTTCCATGTGACGGAAATGCTCCCGCAATTCCCCCGGACGCTGCAGACCCAGCGCCACCACCAGCGCGTTGATGACGGACAGAGGCGCCGCCAGCGAATCCACAAAGGACGCCATGTCGGTACGGGCAGTCAGACAATCCGGGGTGATATCCATCATGGGAGAGCGCACGCCGTCCGTAATGCCCACTACCTGCGCGCCACGCTGACGGGCGAAGCGCATGGCCTCCAGTGTACGTGTGGAGTACCGGGGGAAGGAAATACCGATGAGCACATCCTCCCGTCCGATACGGGAAATATCCTCGAATACATCGCCTGTACCCGAAGACAC
>JAZUDA010000249.1:0-4939 GCA_045639455.1 Clostridia bacterium
CTTCGGCGGCTCAAATCTCGCAACCTGGATCCTGGTCATTGTAGCCGGTATCTGTATGACTTCTTCCGCGTATTTCGGCATCAAGTCTCTGACGATTGTCAGTTATGTTGCCGTTCCTTGCGTAGCGATCCTCGGTACGGTCGCGATGATTCTTTCCGTTGTCCGCGGCGAAGGGACTCTGATCACTACCTTTGCGAAAGAAAATCCGACTCTGACGGCTATCGCCGGCGGCGGTCTGGTAATCGGTTCTTTCGTATCCGGCGGTACCGCCACTCCGAACTTCACGCGTTTCTCTAAGACCGGCAAATCCGCGTTCTGGGTAACCGTAGTGGCGTTCTTCATCGGCAATTCTCTTATGTTCTTCTTCGGAGCTGTCTCAAGCCTGTATGCCGGCGGAAATGACATCTTTGAAGTCATGCTGAATCTGAACCTCTTCTGGGCGGCGATCATCGTGCTGGGTCTGAACATCTGGACTACCAACGATAACGCCCTGTACTCCGCCGGCCTTGGTCTGGCCAACATCTTTGGTCAGAAGAAGAAGCCCATGGTACTGGTTTCCGGTATCATCGGTACTATCGCCGCCGACTGGCTGTATTGGAACTTCTGCGGCTGGCTGAACATTCTGAACTGCACCCTGCCCCCCGTCGGCATCATCCTGGTGCTGGACTACTTCCTGAATAAGAAGAACTACGACACCGTTTCAACCTCCCGTCAGGTAAACATTTTCGCCGTTATCGGCGTAGTGGCCGGTGCCGTTGTCGCCAACCTGGTAAACTGGGGCATCGCCTCCATCAACGGTATGGCGGTCGCCACCGTGTGCTACCTGATTGGCAACGCCATTCAGAAGAAGAACTGATTCCCCCTGTACCTTGTCCCGGCAGTGCGGAGCAATCCGTGCCGCCGGGTTTTTCTATCTGTCAAAAAACGCATACATTTTCTGTTTTTTTACTTTTTCACCGTTTCCAATTCTTTCATTTTATGGTACAATAAAGTGCTAATTCCGTATGAAGGAGCGAATGAATGATGCGTTTTGCTTTTTGGAAGCGTTTTGCCGCCCTGCTGCTGTGCCTATGTCTGGTGCCGCTGGCAGGCTTTGCCGCCACAAAGACCGATATTACTGTCACCCTGGATGTGAATCCGGATGCCTCCGCCAACCACAAGGACCTGGCGAAGGATTTGCAGAGTGTGCTGAAAATGACCAAGCTGAACGGTACGCTATACCTGAAGGATAACACGCCCGTCTGGGAAAAACCGGTTTTCCGTCTGGAGGGCGCGCTGAATATCAAGAACCGCGACTATGTCACTGCCTCTGCCTGGGGACGGGAGGATGCCTTTGATATTCTCTGCTCCGCCATGGGCAGTGATACCTATGCCATGAACATGGGACACTGGTACGCGTTCATCGCCAAGTTCAACCATTTCATGAGCCTTGACCTGATTCCGCTCTCCTACCTGGTCTACCCCTACGGCACCTACGCCGCCTGGGCCCCCGTGATGGACGTGCTGACGGAAATGGAAAGCGCCGCCCTTGAGAACGGCGGAGCGATGTTCGGCGAAACTGTGGCCGAATATGCCCAGCAGATTGCCGACTTGTCCTGGGACAATGGCTTCCTCTACGGCTGGATCAGCTTCTTCCTGAAGGACCGGGGCGTCAATGACGAGCTGGGTTACTGCATGGAAGAACTGGGTGACTGGGCCTGGGATATTACCGCTGACGAGGGCCTTTACGTGGAAAAGGACGATACCCGCTGCGTCTGGACGCTGGGCGGGCAGGAGGTCTACCGCTATGAGGCAGGTGAAAATGGAAGCCACTGGCAAATCATTTTCCCGGAAAAGACCGGCGCCGATACCTACCGCATGACCATGGCTCGCTCCTGGATGGAAAGTGCCTCGGGTGCCGAATTGATGTTTGACGTGAATGTGCTGCTGGAGGACGACAGCAACCTGTTCGGCGCCACCGTGACCGCCTCCGGCCTTCCCTGCGACGGCTGTGATGCCGCGTCCGGCAGGCTGACCGCGTCCGTTCGCGGCGAGCTGTACGGCAGCCTGCAGACGGTCATCGCCTACGACTGGCAGAGCAAAGACGGGAATACCCGGGTTGACGCCCGGCTGATGACCGCGGACGGCTCCGATGTGATGGGCTCCGTTTCCGCCCTGCTGAAAACAAGCGAGTGCGCGGAGAGCTTCGATACCGCGTTGGTGAAAGGTGCTTACGACCTGATGGCTGTTTCCGACTCCACCGCACCCGAATTCCTTGCCAAAGTCAAGACGCCCCTTACCAAGCTTTCCTCCGCTTTCATGATGATTCTGCCCCGCAACATCATCAATTTCGCCGGTGATTTGCTGGAGCGGTACGGTATCCTGTCCATTCTGGAAAGCGGTTCTCTTGAAGGAGTTGCAGAATGAAAAACCGGAACACAGCCGCGAAGCTGATCCTGATTTTCGGCCTTGCCGTGGCACTGATACTGGCGGTTGCCATTGCCGTGAATATTCCTCGCCTGAACGAGGCACGGGACCTGCTCGCCTTTGAGCAGAGCGTGACCCCATCGCCCGACCCCACCGCCGGCGCGATTTATGCCGTGACGCCGGATCCCTCCGCGCCTTCACCCTCCCCCACGCCGCTGATTCTGAAGAACGGCTCGGCCGGGCTGGAGGTTCGTAAGCTGCAGACACGGCTGCTGGAGCTGGGCTACTACAGCGGAGATGTGGACGGTCAGTTCGGCAATATGAGCAAGGCGGCCGTAATCTGGTTCCAGCGCCAGCACAACCTGGACGCGGACGGCGTTGCCGGCCCCGCTACGCTGGAAATTCTCTACAGCGATAAGGCTCAGACCGCCGTTGCCACACCTACGCCCGTTCCTCCCGCCACCCCATCCCCCGATGACTGCCTGATTCTGGTCAATAAAACGCGGCCGCTTCCCGATGGTTATGCCGCGAAGGATCTGGTCTACCTGAAAGACGTGTGTCCTTCCAATATCGTCACCGTCAAGGGTAGCGAAATTCAGGGAACCCGCCTGGCCGTGAATGCCCTGATTTCCATGCTGACCGATGCCGTGGACAGCGGCGTAAAGGATTGGCAGGTCAGCGCGGGATACCGTTCCGTGGCCTACCAGCAGACGCTGTTTGACCGCCAGGTGGAAGAATATATCAGCAAAAACAACCTTTCCCGACGGGACGCCATTTCCGCGACCCGTCAGACCGTTGCCGACCCCGGCACCAGTGAGCATCATACCGGTCTGGCCTTTGATATTACCACGCCCGGCACGTCCTTCAAGGGAACGCCGCAGGCGAAATGGCTGGCGGAGCACTGCTGGGACTACGCCTTTATTATCCGTTACACCGAGGAAAAGCAGGACATCACCGGATACCTGGCGGAGCCCTGGCATATCCGCTATGTGGGCGAAACCGCGGCCTCCATCATTCAGCAGAACAACTGGTGTCTGGAAGAATATATCGCCGCCCTGGAGGGGCAATAAAGAATGAGCAAAACCGAAGCGGAATACGGACGGGAGCTGTACAGCCAGGGGGCGGTACGGCCCCTTGTCGTTACAACGGATTTACTGCGCTACTCCTTGCTGGACGAGCCGCCCCAGGAGGTCACCTTGACATCCGGCGGCGAGCGGCACTGCAGCTGCGATATTTTCGCCGCCCACGGCAGATGTCGGCATCTGTTCGCCTCCCTTGTCTATGCCCGACAGCATGGGCATCTGGACCCGCTGAAGGAGCAGACTGCCCGGCTGGCAGGCCCCCGGCTGCTGGATGCCATGGCCGTCACCATGCCCATTGCGGGAACTGTGCGGCTGGAGTTTTCCATCGTGGCCGAGGCTGTTCCCCGTGCCCTGCCCAAGCTGCATGTGGGGCTGCGGGCAGGCGAGGACAGGCTTTACGTGGTGCGTTCCATTCCCCGCTTTTTGGAAGCGATGCAGACGGGTGAGACGCTGTCCTTCGGGAAGGGCTTTGTTTTTCAGCCCGAATGGATGACCTTCTCTCAGGAGGAGAACGAGGCGCTGGGCATTCTTTCCGCCCTGTGCCAGGCCCGGGGCGATATCGGCGTGATTGAAGCGCGCCTGCTGCCTCTGCCGGACGCCTTCGCGTCCGCGCTGTTGAAAAAGCTGTCAGTGCTGCCCTTCAGGCTTTCCGTGAACGGCAACCAGCGCACCGTTCGCTCCATTCATGAGCAGTCCGTTCCGCTGACATGGCAGGTCACCTCCTCCGGACAGGGGCTGCTGATTTCCGCGCCCATGCCCAAGGGACTGCTGCCGCTTGCCGCGGATTTCTCCTGCGTGGCGCTGGAAGATGAGGTCATCGTGGTCCCCGCGGGACAGCGTTCTCTGCTGAAAACCATGTACTTTTCCCAGATGGACGGCGTGGCATCCTTCAGCTATCCCATCGCGGACGCGCCTCGGATCATCAGCGAGGTGGTGCCGTTCCTGAGCCTGACCGGTCCCGTGGATATTGAGGAGCAGGTACGCCGCCGGATTGTACAGTACCCCATGAAAAGCCGGGTTTATTTGGACCGGGACGGTCATGAGGTGCAGGCAAGGCTGGAGTTCCTCTACGGCTCCTATACCGTGAACCCGTTCTCCCGGGACGAAAGTTATCTTCATGAGGGACGTTTCCTGCTGCGGGATGCCTCCGCGGAGCAGCGTATTTTGGACAGTATGGCCTCCTATGGCTTCCATGTGCGGCAAAATTACGCCTGCCTGATGGATACCGGCGCCATTTTCGCCTTCCTGACGGACGGGGTCTCCACTTTCAGCAAGACCTGCGAGGTCTTCGCCTCCGTGGCGTTCCAAAAAATGAAGCCCCGCAAGCCCTCTTATTCTATTTCCGTCCACCTGACGGGCAGTCAGCTGACGCTTCAGCTGCTGGACAACGGTGTCCCCACAGAGGAATTAGGCGGCATTCTGGCCGCGCTGGCGGCACGCAAGTCCTACTT
>JAZUDA010000250.1:0-3859 GCA_045639455.1 Clostridia bacterium
CTACACTAAGGAGGGCCATGCCAATTATGTGACCGAGGGCGACCTGGCGATACAGACCCTGGTAATGGAACGGCTGGCGCGGATTCTGCCCGGCAGCCTGTTCTACGCCGAGGAAAAAGAAGAGAATACGCTGACGGATGAGCCCACCTGGATCATCGACCCCATTGACGGAACCGCCAATTTTATTCGCGGATGTGAACACTCCTGCATTTCCGCGGCGTTGGCGCAGAACCGGGAAACCGTGATGGGGCTGATTTATAACCCTTATCGCCATACCTTGTATACCGCCATCAAAGGGCAGGGCGCGTGGCGCGACGGCGAGAGAATAACCGTATCCTCCTGCCCCTTTGACCGGGCGCTGGTGCGCTTCGGCTCCTCCCCCTATCAACCGCGGCTGGCCCACGCCACCGTGGCCGCGCTGGAGGAGTTTCTTCACTCCTGCGGCGATGTGCGCCGTCTCGGCTCCGCAGCGCTGGACCTTTGCGCCATCGCGGAAGGCAGCAATGATATCTTCTTTGAATATCGTCTCTCCCCCTGGGACTACGCCGCCGGCATACTGCTGGTGACGGAAGCGGGCGGCATCTGCACCTCCACGGACGGCAGTCCTCTGGAAATCAGCCACCCCATGGGCGTACTGGCCGCCTCCCCCGCCTGCTATGAGGGTGCGTTGGCCATCTGCCGCAAGCATTTGGAGGACGTGGAATGAAAACGCTGATTCTTGTTTCCGCGCCGCCTGCCTGCGGGAAAACCTTTGTGGGCAAGCAAATTGCCCGCGCCCTTGCCCCCTCGGTCTACCTGGATCTGGACAACCTGAACCCGGTCTCCCGCAATGTGTGCCTCTGTTCCGGCCATCCCTTTGACAAGGACGGTGCCTTCTTCCGTGAGAACGGCCGCGACCCTGAGTACGAATCGCTGCTTGCTTTCGGCTATGAGGCGCTGGATTTCGCCGATGCGGTAATTCTGTCCGCGCCCTTCGGCAAGGAACTGCGAGAGGAAGATCGGTTCAACGACATCGTAGCCCGCGCCGCGGAGCATGGTGCCCGGGTCATTCCCGTATGGATTCAATCCAACCGCGACCAGGCACACCGGCGGATGATTTCCCGCGGGGCAGACCGGGATGTCTGGAAGCTTGCCAACTATGAGGCGTACACCCAAACGCAGAACTTTGACGTTCCCCGCCGCCTGCCCAATCTTGTGACCGTTGACAATACCGGTGACGACACGTGGCGGGCGGGCGTGGACGAACTGGTGAAACGATGCAAGGATTAAGACAAAAATTCCGTAAGCCATCCCGGAATACCGTCAGGCTGCTGGTGATTTTCGCCTATCTGCTGCTGCAAATCGCGCTGCTGATCACGGCAGCCAACATGCTGGCGACCCGGTTCGTATGGTTCTATGCGGCGTGTGAATTGCTGGCGCTGTTTGTGACCGTCCGCATCATCAACAAGAAGGACAATCCCGCCTACAAGCTGGCGTGGATTATCCCCATCCTGACGCTGCCGGTTCTGGGCATTCTGCTGTACTTCACCTTCCGCCGCCACCGTCCTTCCCGCCGCACGGAAAGACGGATTGAAGAAATCGGCCGGCGCTACCACAGCGCCGTAGCCCCGGTGAATTCCCGTGTGAAGGATGTGGCGGCGCAGGACCCCGGTGCCGGTCAGCAGACCCGCTTTTTGGACAAGGCCGCCATGGCACCCGTATACGGTTCCACCGTTACCCGCTTTTTCCCGCTGGGCGACGATGCCTTCCCCGTAATGGTGGAAGAGCTGAAAAAGGCGGAAAAGTTTATTTTTCTGGAGTATTTCATTATCGCGCCCGGTGTCATGTGGAACACCGTTCTGGAAATTCTGCGCGAGAAAGCCCTGCAGGGGCTGGATGTGCGGGTCATGTATGATGACGTGGGGTGCATCAATACCCTTCCTCCCGACTACTGCCAGCAGCTGGAGGGTATGGGCATCAGGGCCTGTGTATTCAACAAGTTCAACCCGTTCCATTCCGGCGCATTCAACAACCGGGATCACCGGAAGATTCTGGTAATCGACGGCAATGTGTGCTTCTCCGGCGGCATCAACCTGGCGGATGAGTACATCAACGAAAAGCCCCGTTTCGGCCATTGGCTGGACTGCGCTCTGATGCTGCGCGGAGAAGCCACCCGCACCTTCACCGCCATGTTCCTGTCCATGTGGGACTATGTGTACCCCATGGATTCGGATTATGAAGCCTTCCTGCCGGACGTAGAGCTGTGTGCCTCCCTGCCGCCCGACGGTTATGTACAGCCCTACTCCGGTGACCCGGGCGATACCGAGAACTGCGGCCAGTCCGCCTATCTGGGCATGATTACTCACGCCAGGGAATACCTGTATATCACCACGCCGTACCTGGTGCTGGACGACCAGACCGCCGGCGCGCTGTGCCTTGCTGCCCGCTCCGGCGTGGATGTGCGCGTCATGACCCCCGGCATCCCGGACAAGCCCATCGTGTTCCAGGCCACCCGTTCCTACTACCCCATGCTGCTGCAGGCCGGCGTCAAGATTTACGAATACTCTCCCGGCTTTGTCCATGCCAAGTGCCTTGTCTCCGATGACAGCACCGCCATCTGCGGTACCATCAACATGGACTACCGCAGCCTGTTCCTGAACTATGAGTGTGCCGTATGGATGTACCGCACCACCGCCGTGGGGCAAATCAAGAATGCTTTTCTGGACAACCAGCGCAAGTGCCGTCAGATTACCATGAACCAGTGCAGCCGCACCCGTTGGTATATCCGCGCGCTGCGCAATATCCTGCGTATCTTCTCCCCCATGATGTAATCAGTCCATTATAAAAGCCACCGCGCGTCATTCGCGCAGTGGCTTTGTTGCGATATTGTCTTACAGCTTGACCTTGTGATAGAACTCGGCGCCGTCATCCAGCCTCAGACAGGCGAGGCGGGCAGCACTAAAGCCATAGCCTACGCAGCAGTCGATGTTGGTGAAATGCGGAGCGTGCAGGATGCGGAAGTGGTCGCCCTTTTCCGTCAGGCCATGGCTGTAGACGTACATATTTTCGTCCGTGCCGGGACAGACAAACTCGCATACCGGGGTATGGCCGATAATCAGGTGTTCGTCCTCGGGCAGGTCGGGGACGGTATCATACTTTGGCCTGTTCCACACCTTGCCGTAGGTATTTTCGCCGGTGAAGCCGTGAACCAGGTAGTACTTTTTTCCGTTCACGGTCAATCGGACATGATCCGGCAGGGAGGCAATATAATCCAGCACCTGCTGTTTTTCCTCTGCCGTCAGCTTGTCAAAGCCGCCCAGGGTGTAGAAATTGTTGTTACGGTTCCAGCGGCGGATGACCGCGGTTTCCGCGTCGCCGGAGAAATACTGCATGCACATGTACTCATGGTTGCCCAGCAGCATGTGGATATTGGGAGCATTCATGGCAAAGCGGAGAATTTCCACGCCCTCCTGTCCCCGGTCCACCACATCGCCCATAATATAGAGCGTATCCTCGGCGGAGAAACAGACTTCCTCCAGCAGGGCCTGCAGCGCGTCAAACGCGCCGTGCAGGTCACTCATCACGTAGGTCGACATACGGTTTCTTCAATCCTTTTTTACACCAGTTTTTCATCGCGGGCGGGAATGCCGTAGCGCTCCAGCACATAATCCATATCCTTATCGCCTCGGCCGGACAGGTTCAGCAGGATGGAGCCGTGCTGATGCTGCTTGGCCAGACGGATGGCGTGGGCCACCGCGTGGCTGGATTCCACGGCAGGGATGATGCCCTCCAGGCGGGACAGGGCGAAAAACGCCTTGATGGCATCCTCATCGTTTACGGTTTCGTACCTGACGCGGCCCAGATCGTGCAGGAACGCGTG
>JAZUDA010000251.1:0-4797 GCA_045639455.1 Clostridia bacterium
CAGGATCTGCAGGCGTCCCTGCATGTCGGGAGCCTCGACGCCGATCTGGCGGTCGAAGCGGCCCGGGCGCAGCAGTGCGGGGTCCAGTACGTCGGGGCGGTTGGTGGCGGCAATCAGGATGACGTTCGTGTTGCCGTCGAAGCCGTCCATCTCCACCAGCAGCTGGTTCAGTGTCTGCTCGCGCTCATCGTGACCGCCGCCCAAACCGGCACCCCGGTGACGGCCGACGGCATCGATTTCATCAATAAAGACGATGCTGGGGGCAGCCTTCTTGGCCTGGTCAAACAGGTCACGCACACGGCTGGCGCCAACGCCCACGAACATCTCCACAAAATCGGAACCGGAAATGGAGAAGAAGGGCACGTTTGCCTCGCCGGCCACGGCCTTTGCCATCAGGGTCTTACCGGTACCGGGAGGGCCTACAAGCAGCACACCCTTGGGAATACGGGCGCCCATGGCGGTGTAGGCTTTGGGATTGCGCAGGAAGTCAACCATCTCCTGCATTTCTTCTTTTTCTTCATCGGCGCCTGCCACATCGGCGAAGGTGATTTTGTTTTTGTCTGGGTTCTGAAGACGGGCGCGGCTCTTGCCGAAGTTGAATACCTTGTTGCCTCCACCGCCGCCCTGCATTCGGGCCATGAACACCCAGAACAGAATCAGCATGACAACGGAAATCAGCAGGGGAAGGAATTCAATATACCAGGGAGTTTCGGCGGGAGGAATATAGGTAACGGTAAAGTCCAGATCCGCCACGGTGACGGTATCCGGGTCAACTTTCTTTTCGTTGGCCTTCATGGTCAGGACGGTGGCATAAAAATCGCCGCCGACCGTTGTTTCAAAATCATAATTACCGGGGAATTCGGCCTCGTTTACCCGGCCGTCCTTTGTCAGGCCGACCAACTGCGTGCCGTTCAGCGCGACTGCCTTGACCTTGTGCTGGGAAATCATTTCCAGCAGCTGGGGGTATTCGATACGCTTGGATACACCGCTGTTCATGCTGCTGTTGAGAATCAGGGCAATAACGATAAATACGACCAGCAACAGGATGTACCCGCGGAAACTTCTTGATTTCTTCAAGACTTCAATCCTCCTGAATTTGTGATAAAAAAGTGGAAATGACGCCGGGATGACTGCCGTCAGCAAAGAGAACAATGCCCTCTTCGCCGGTGTGCAGCCGCGCTTGCGCGGATGGACCGGCACCGATCACCCATAATACTTCCCGGCCCTTGGCAAGCACGGGGCAGTCCGTGCGAAGCACGTTCTCCATATGGGCGGCCTGAAGGAAATCCTTCAGCTTGCGAAAGCCTCCGCCGAAAGGCTGAATCACGTCCCCCTCCTGACGGCTCCGCAACACGGCACCGTCCAGAACATGGAGCGGAAACGCCTGCGATTGCCGGCCGTCTCCGAAGAAACCCGTAAAGGGAAGACGGGTCAGCACAGGCAGCCGGGGCGAAAGGGTAGGGGAGGTAAAACGGATCGCGGCGGGCGAAAGCAACACGGTAACATGACCGGGCAGCTGCATGGAGCGTTCGGGCGCTTCACATAAAGCGGCAAGCCGCAGTGTGGCATCGGCAGACAGGGAACTTTCCTGAACCGGCCCCGCAGAGATGCGCCAGGCTTCCCGCAAAACCCGCGCCATGACGGCCGGGTGAAGGCCGGCGCAGACTTTTCTGGACAGGATGCAATATCCGTCGCGAAAATACATAGATCGGGCAAGAATGTCCGCGGTCAGGCCGTCCCAGTATTGCTGATCCTGTGCCAGCGTCCGGGCGGAAGAGGCGACAGAATGCGCCGCGCCGGGACGAATCTGCTCCAGCAGAGGCAATACCTGAAGCCGGACTCTGTTCCTTGCACAGGCGGGAACCAGGTTGGTTTCGTCCGTGCGCCAGGAAATGCCGGCATCGGAAAGGGCATGCAGGAGACGCTCCTTGGGCAGATACAGGAAGGGACGGGCCAGAAAGCCGTCCCCGAAGGGCGCCTTTTCCGGCATGCCGCACAAACCGTCAAGACCGCAGCCCCGCGTCAAATGGAGCAGTACGTTCTCGACCAGGTCCCCCTCGTGGTGGGCAAGCAGCACGCAACGTGCGTTTGTTTCCGCCATAGCCTGCTTCAAAAAACCGTAGCGGATTTTGCGGGCGGCTTCTTCGACACCACCGCCGTCTGTACTGACAGTACCCGGCACATCACCGCGGTAGGTAATCAGCCTGACGCCAAGCCGGTCAGCCAGGGACTGCACAAACGCCGCGTCATCATCCGCGCTTTTTCCGCGGATGCCGTGGTGTACATGCACCAGCACAGGGATAATCGGTGCCGATTGGGCATAGAGCGCCACGGTGCAGGCCAAGGATACGGAATCCCCGCCGCCGGATACGGCACACAGCACCGTTCCACTTACATCTGCCAACAGGCGGGCAACGGAAGGGACGAGCCCTTCAAAGCTTGATAAACTCATACATCCTCTATTGTACAATGGATTGCGTACTCTTGCAAGACTTTCCGACGGTTTTTCTTCTATTTTCTTTTCACCTTTCCCTTATATTGCCCTTTTTTGAAAAATGGGGCTTGTTTTTTGTATTGTCTTGTGGTATGATTGCTTCGCTTCAAAATGAAGGAGGATACCGAAATGACCGCTTTGCAGATTATTATTGGCATTATTCTTGTATTGGACTCTCTGGCTATGATCGCCGCCGTTCTGATGCAGGAGAGCAAGCAGGAAGGCCTGGGTTCCATCGCCGGCGCTTCCGAGACTTTCTTTGGCAAGAACAAGAGCCAGTCTCTGGAAGGCAAGCTGCAGTTGATTACCAAGATCACCGCTGTTGTCTTCGTTGTGCTGTCTCTGGTGATGCTGCTGCTCGGCTGATAACAGCATCTTGTATAACGGCATTCCGTTTTCTCAAAAGGGACGGGATGCTGTTTTCTTTATTAGTACAAAATCAGGGAAAAAGGAGGGATAAAGGTGAAAAAGGACGGTTTCCGCCGGGGAATATCGGCAGGAACGATTCTGATGATTTCACTCACCCTTCTTGTTTTGGCCGGGTTTGCCTGGCTGTTCCCAAAGCTGTCGGGGCAAAAGAGCATCACCAGCGGCACGAAGCAGATTGCGATGCTGCTGACGGAGAACCTCTCTTTACCGGAGCTAAAACTGGAAGAAATTCCCATCTTTGCCCCTCATACGGAAGCACCCGCCACGCCACAGCCGTCGCAGGCGGCCTATGTAATGGCACCGACCGCCACGCCTGCGCCGACAGCCGCGCCAACACCGGCATTGGCTGCCGTTGTGACAGTACAGGCCACCGCGGAACCTACACCCGCGCCGGAAGTCAGAACGCTTTCCATCACCGCGGCGGGGGACATCGCTATCCGTACAGGCGTGCGGCAATCAGCCTATATCAGCAGCGCGAAGACCTACGATACCGTGCCGCTGATGCAGTACTTGAAGGCGAACGCCGATCTTTCCATCGCAACGCTTCATAACACGTTGCTGGACAGCGAGAATTTCACCGATGTGAACACCTCACCTTCCTTTCTGGATATGATTCGCGCGTCCGGCTTCAACACTCTGATTCTGGGCACGGAAAATATACTGGATGCCGGGATGAACGGCTTAAATGAAACGGTTTCCACGGTGCGGGCGAAGGGCTTTACCGCCGTTGGCGCGAACCGCAACGAGGCCGAGCACGATACCCGCCTGATTATGACCGTGAATGGCATACAGGTGGCGATTCTGCACTATCAGGCTACCCTGTCCAAGGTGGGAAAGAGCAAGACCTCCCAGGCGGAACAGCTTTATGCGGTGCGCATGCTGGATATGGAAACAGCAAAGGCGGACATCGGTAAGGCGAGGGAAGAAGGCGCCCGGGTCGTGATTGTGTCCCTGCATTGGGGCAGTGCCAACGGAACCGAACCCACCAAGGAGCAGCGGACACAGGCGCAGCAGCTGGCGGATGCCGGGGCGGATCTGATTCTCGGCAGCCATTCCGGTACCGTTCAAACGGTGGAATACCTGACCGGCACGGGCACAGACGGAACGAAGCATCCCACATTGGTGGCGTATTCACTGGGTAGCCTACTGACGGATTCCCGTGAGGGCCCTAATATCGCGGGAATGCTGCTGCATGTTTCGCTGGCCTATGACCCGGGCAAGGATACGCTGATTTTTGAGCATGTTTCCGCGACACCCACCTATATCTGGCGCTATCAGGAAAACGACAAGTACCGCTATCGGGTGGTTCCCTCCAATGGGCAGGCACCGGACGGCATGTCGACCAGCCAGCAGGAAGTGATGGGCAGGGCGCTGACACGTGTGGAAAAGGCACTTTCCGGAACCCCCGCGGCGCTGACAAAATAAGCCAATCAGGTATTTTAAGAGATAGAAAGGAATGATTGTCATGGCTTTCCCGATTGACCACGATCTCCATTGCCATTCCCAGTTGTCCTCCTGCTCCAACGATCCGGAGCAGACGGTTCAGGCACTGCTGGATCACGCGAAGAAGAACGGTTATACCGTTCAGTGCGTGACGGACCATTTTTGGGATGAGGATGTGCCCGGCCCCAGCAACTGGTACCGTCCCCAGGGGCTGGCCCATGTGAAACGCAGCCTGCCGCTGCCCAAGGACGATCAGGTGCGGATGGTGTTCGGCTGCGAGACCGAATTCTGCGGCGGCAAGAAGCTGGGCATCGCTCCCGCTCACTATGACGATTTTGACTTTATTGTTATCCCGCCGAACCACTTCCATATGGAAGGCTTTACCCGTGACGCCTCCATTCAGACGGAGGCCCAACGCGCGGATCTGTTGG
>JAZUDA010000252.1:0-3998 GCA_045639455.1 Clostridia bacterium
CACAAACAGCTACTCGATAAACTTTTAGGAGGACAAATAAATGAAAGATTTTGAAGCGTTAAACGATGAGATGCTGGAAAACGTTGTGGGCGGTTTAACAGATGCGGAAAGTTCGAATCATTATTCGGAGATGCTGAATGACATGAAGAAGGAACACAACATTCACATTGAGAGAGGCTGGTCTCTTGACGCATACAAAAGAGCCATGACCCAATATGTCAATAACGCATTCAATAACGGTTATATTAACGATTTTCATTATAAATCTTTGCAAAACTGGGTTGAGGCACTTGCTTGGGAAACCGAGTATGTTTATTGAAAGAGTAAAGTAGTTAGGCAGTTAAATCCCAGTTTAAGTAGTTAGGCAGTTAAATCCCAGTTTGTCGGGACAAACGGGAATCGGCGGGGAAGCGTAATGGAATTAAGGAAGCTCAATTTACGGGACGCGTACGAAGAATGGGAATATACGAATGCCCTTCCGGAGGACGAAAACGGGTTCACCAATCCGCACCACGGGGTGGATTGGGAAACGTACAGGGAGGAAGTGCTCCCGGCGCTGATGTCCCATGAGCATCCCGTGGGCATGCCGGACTGGTTCGTCCCGGGAACGTATTACTATCTCTGGGATGAGGGCCACATTGTGGGTGAATTCAGGATCAGGCATTATCTGACGGACGCCTTGAAGGCGGGCGCCGGGCATATCGGGTACAGCATCCGGAAAGAGTACCGGAATCAGGGGTACGGGACAAAAGGGCTGGCGCTTACGCTTTCCGTGGCGAGGCAGATTGTCCCCGAGGATGAAATCTATCTGCGGCTGCTGAAGACCAATATCGCCTCGCGCCGTGTGATGGAAAAGAACGGCGCCCGGTGTGTCGGCGAAGATGACGAACACCTGTTCATGAGAATCAAAAAGGAAACGGAAGGTGCGGAAGACGGGGATTTGCGGAGGCATTTATGAAAAGTAAAATGGACCGTGCCTGGAGTATCAGTTTGATTGTTGTCGGAATTGCAACCGTCATCATCTGCGGCTCCAATGTTGTGGGGATTGATTTGCCGGATTGGCTGACCCGATTTTTGGGGCTGACAGATTTAGCCGCGGTTTTTTTTTTGATATTTACCACAATACGAAAAACCATGAAAAAGCGGTAACTCATTTTACCCGGCAGCAGACAAATGGAGGGGAATAGAACACAATGTGGATGATGATGGCGGTTTTATCCGCCCTGTTCGCGGGGGCAACTTCCATTCTTGCCAAATGCGGCATCCGGAAAACAGACTCCGATGCAGCGACCGCGCTCCGGACGGTGGTTGTCCTTCTTTTTTCCTGGATCATGGTCTTCGTTGTGGGTTCCCAGGGGACGATCGGCGATATCAGCCCCGGATCCCTGCTGTTTCTGATCCTGTCCGGCGTCGCCACAGGCGCCTCCTGGCTGTGCTACTTCCGGGCGCTGTCCATCGGGGATGTGAACAAGGTCGTCCCGGTGGACAAGTCAAGCACGGTCATGACGGTGCTCTTCGCCATCGTTCTTTTCAACGAGCGCAACCACCTTGCCGTGAAGCTGGTCTGTACGGCGGTTCTTACGGCCGGTATCTTTCTGATGATTGAAAAGAAGGAAAATACGGAAAAGCAGCAGGGAAAGGCCTGGCTGCCCTACGCGGTATTATCCGCCGTATTTGCCGCCCTGACCTCGATCCTGGCCAAGGTGGGCATCGAGAATGTGGAATCCAACCTGGGCACGGCCATCCGAACCGCGGTCGTGCTGGTCATGGCGTGGCTGGTAGTGCTGGTAAAGGGCAAGCAGTCCCTTGTCAGGGCCATCGACAAAAAGGAGCTGGGCTTTATCGCGCTGTCGGGCCTTGCCACAGGCGGCTCCTGGCTGTGCTATTATTACGCGATTCAGAACGGGATCGTCAGCGTTGTGGTGCCGATCGACAAGCTGAGCATCATCGTTTCCATCCTGTTTTCATGGCTCGTTTTCAAGGAGAAACTGACGAAAAAGGCCTTCATCGGCCTGGCGCTTATGGTGATTGCCACGCTGGCGATGGCAATATTCGCCTGAAAAATGACAGGCATGGACATGTCCGAAGGAAGCATACCATGACGGCATGGACGCGTACTTTGTGCAGTCTTTGCCGCAACGGTGTGCCGGGCGGCATATTGTACCCGGATGACGAATCGGTCACCTGCAGAACGGGGAAGCTGACGGTTGAGGAACAGTACAGGAATTACGTGATCCCCCTGGAAAAGGTGAAGGGGCTTCGGTGGAAACAGGTTGTTTTTCCGATGGCGACCTTTACAACAACGGATGATGAGACAGCCACCTTTCTGATTTTCAACAAAAAAGATTCCTGAAATATTGCGAAGCGCTCACACGGCGGTGACCCGCCGCAGATACTGAAAATTGTCCCGGCGGCCAGCGCCCGGACGAAAACCGACACGAATAGACGGGGAGGAAGAATGAAATGAGAAAATCCGTTTTCCTGTGCGTGCTGCTCGCTGCCCTGCTGGCGGCGGTCCCCTTCGCGGGGGCTGACAATACGGCCGCGGTCATACACGGTCAGATCCTGATCGACGGCCTGCCCGCGGGCGCGGACGAGGAAGGCCTGTTCTCCCTGGAGCTCCTCGATCGGGATATGCTGCCCGTCATTGACGAATTCGGCATGCCTGTGCAGGCAGTGAACGGCGCGGACGGATCGTTTGTACTGCGGGTGCCGGATGAGCTGAGCGGCGGGACGGACTTTCATGTGCGTCAGACAGATGATACCGCTCTTGGTCAGATATACACCCTCGATACCGGGGCGCACCCGGTCACGGTGGAGCCGGACGGAAAAGGCGGGTATACCGTTTTGCCCAATCCGGTGGTCATCCGCAACCTTCAATATCCGGTTGACGTGACCGTCTTTGTGGAATGGCGCGGCACTTTCGCACGTCCCGCCTCCGTCACGCTGGATATCTACCGTGACGGAAAATATCTTCTTACCGAAACGCGGACGCCGGGGAGTGACGGAAGCATCACCTTCGTCCTGCCGGAATTCAACCGGGACGGGGCAAAGAGCGAGTATTTCTTCATCCAGCAGCCGGTGGACGGCTACCGGACCGGATACGCCAACCCCGCCCCGCGGGAAGCCGAGACAGGAAAGGCCTATGACGGCGGAACGATCATCAATACGGATGAACCGGTCCCGCCGGAAACCGGCGACCATACGCCTCTTGCCCTCTTCGCAGTGCTGGGCGTTGTGTCCGCTGCCGTCTTCGCGCTGCTCAGCCGCCGGCGCGGGTATTGAGGAAGGAAACCATGTTCAGACCGCTCAGAAGAAAGAAAAACGAAATCGGGTCGGAGGAAGCGAAAAAGCTCCTTGCTTCGGCACGGATTGGCATCCTGGCCGTGAATGGCGATGACGGCTATCCCTACGCGATTCCCGTCAATTATTACTACGACGCGGAAAAGGAAAAAATCTATTTCCACGGCGCCCGTGCGGGGCATAAGGCCGACGCCCTGCAAAAATGCGGCAAGGTCTGCTTTACCGTCGTGGGGCCTGAAACGGTCAGGGCGGAGGAGTGGGCACCCTTTGTGCAAAGCGCGGTGGTGTTCGGACGCTGCCGCCCGGTGGACGACCCCGCGAACGCGTTGATCAGGCGGCTGGCGATGAAGTACTACCCGAACGGGGAACAGGCGGAGGAAGAAATCACGGCCTCCGGCAATGCCGTACAGATGTACGAGATTGAAATCGCGCATATCAGCGGCAAGGAAGTACAGGAGCGGTAACAGGAGGGTACCATGACGCAGACAGACACGGCCCCGATGGCGGAGCTGTTTTTCCGGAATGCCCGCGGGGACGAAGCCGGCGCGGTGCTTGCCCTGTACCGGTCTGTGCTGGGGCGGCCTTTCTGCACCTGGAATGAGGAATACCCGGGCCCGGAGGAGGTTCGCCGCGATCTGGAAGCGGGCAATCTGTTCGTCATGGAATCGGCGGGCGGGATCATCGGCGCGGTGTCC
>JAZUDA010000253.1:0-2482 GCA_045639455.1 Clostridia bacterium
ACCTTGCCCTGTGGATAGTACACATAGCCGCAATCGGCCATCTCGGACCAGTGAGCAAAGTGCAGCGCGTTGCCGTTGGTGCCGATTTCATCGGTACGGTACAGCATCAGCACGTTCTGGATGGTTACGCCGTAGGCTTCGTTCTCATAGAAGAAGGTGCCGACCTGATCAGCCCAGGTGGGAGTCCAGGGGACCAGCTTCAGGTTCTCGTAAGCACCGCCGATCACCTGAGCCCAGCGGGTTTCGTTGAGGCCGAAGAGCACGTCTCCGTCTTTCTTTTCGTTGGCGGCCTGAATCGCGGCAGCGTCACCGGAAATGATGGAGTTGTCATCAATGCTGATGGTGAAGCCGGCGGCCTTGGCGTTTTCTACCAGCCAGGCAACTTCGGATTCATCATTGGTGTTGGAATAGACGCGGATGGTAACATCGCTGTAATCCTCGGCGGAAGCAAAGGACACAACGCTCAGCAGCATAATGGCCGCCAGCAGAATAGCAAGACTCTTTTTCATGAAAGTCCCTCCTTGATTTTTTGATTCGCTCCGAATCGTTAAGGGGATTATAGCATACATTCCGCGGCTTGTAAATACAAAAAATATACATTTGGGTAAAAAGCCCGACAGATGATACATTTTTCCCGTTTTCCGCGCGGTATACCGCCGGATTCGGAAAACCCGCAGGTCCCGCCCGATTCAATGGGTCCGGACCCGGAAGCCCTGCATATTGTATTCATTATATTAATATGATAGAATAAGCCCGCTGCATCTGTACGGCAACCCTTTCCGGGCCGGGATCTCGGTCCCCTCCGGAAATCAAGAAAGGAGAACCCCTATGAAAAAGCTTTTGTCCCTGGTATTGGCGCTGGTCATGGTGATGAGCGTATGCTCCTTCGCCGCGGCCGATGAAAGCCAATACGCTGTCGGCGATGTCATCAGCGGCTTTGAAGTGAAAAGCGTCAGCCGCTTCGAAATGATCGGCGCCGATGTCATCCTGTTTGAACACGTCAAAACCGGCGCGCAGGTCATGTATATCGCCAATGATGACCTGAACCGCACTTTTGATATCACCTTCCGCACCCCCACTCTGGACAACCGCGGAATCCCCCACGTATTTGAGCATTCCACGCTGGACGGGTCTGAGAAGTATCCTTCCAAGTCCCTGTTCTTCAACCTCAGCTATCAGACCTACAACACCTACATGAATGCCTCCACCTACAACTTTATGACCACCTTCCCCGTGGCCAGCCTCAGTGAAGACCAGCTGCTGATGTACACCGATTACTATGTCGACAGCTGCTTCAATCCCACCATCTACAACGATGAGAGCATCTTCCGCGAGGAAGCCTGGCGCTATGTGATGGCGGCTCCCGAGGATGAGCTGACCATTTCCGGCACCGTGTACAACGAGATGCTGGGTTCCTACACCCTGTCCAGTGCCGCCGCCTTCAATTTCAACGGCACCATCTTCCCGGGCTCTGTAAGCGCCAATGTTCACGGCGGAAAGCCCTCCGATATTCCCGACATGACCTGGGATGACCTGAAGGCCTACCATGACACCTACTATCATCCCTCCAACAGTCTTTCTTTCCTGTATGGCAAATTTGAGAATGTGAACGCCTTCCTCGATTTGCTGGACAGCTATTTCTCCGCCTTTGAACGCAAGGAATTCACCCTTGAGGACAGCAATTACGCGCCCATTTCCGCTCCCGTTGAGGCTTCCTACCGCTATGGGTATGCCGCCGGTTCCGATACCGACCACGCCGGCATCGCCTACTACGGTTTTGTCTGCGGAAACGCGGATGCCGAGAAGCTGAACCAGCTGGACATGATGACCACCCTGATGGGCGCGGACTTCTCCCCCTTCTGCCAGCGCATGAAGGATGAGCTGCCCTCCGCCGCGGCCGGCTGCTATGTGATGCTGGACGGTCCCGAGGTATGCGTATACTTCTTTGCCGACGGCATCAACGAAGACGAAGCTCCCCTGTTCCGTCAGATCGTGGATGAATCCATCGCGCAGGTGGCCGAGGAAGGCTTCAGCAAGGACGATACCGATGCCATCATCAGCAGCTTCAGGCTGAGCATCCTGCTGGCCACCGAAAGCAGCAGCGTGGGCGTGGATACCATTCCCAATATCGCCTACTACTGGGCTGCTACCGGCAATGTATTCGGCTACATGGATTACATTGATTCCCTGGATAACTTCTCCGCCTGGAATGAGGACGGCACCTTCGTATCCCTGATCAAGGAATACCTGATGAATAACGAGCGCACCGCCTTCGCCTTCACCATGCCTGTCGCGGGCCTCAAGGATGAGGAAGACGCCGCTCTGGCCGAGAAACTGGCTGCCGTAAAAGCCGGCATGAGCGAAGAAGAAATCAGCGCAATCGTGGACGCCACCAATGCCCCGGAAACCGAAGATGACGCCTCCGTATATGTACGTCAGCTGACCGCCGTAACGGTGGACAACCTGCCCGAGGATGTACGCA
>JAZUDA010000254.1:0-6287 GCA_045639455.1 Clostridia bacterium
GGTTCTTACCGATGTTCTTGGCGGTCATTTCGCCGAACAGGGCGGTGCCTTCGCTGTTCAGAGAGAAAGCGATGGCATATTTGCCGTCTTCCATGGTGACGTAGGCGGTCTTCAGGGCATCGCCGTCCATGAACACTTCACCGTTGGGATCAAGGAAGGTCATTTCAGCGGTGGTGCCAATCAGATCCAGAACCGTGTTGGGATCGGTAACAGAGGGAATTTCCACGCGGATGCCGTTGGAGCCCAGCTGCACCACGTTGCTTTCCGGGTAGCCCTTATCGGCCAGACGGTTGGCGATAACGGAGATGGTACCTTCCAGCAGGGACTGGTAGGAGGCTTCGGTCTCGGCGCCCTCGGGCAGCTCGGCAGTATACTCAACATATACACCGCCCTGCAGATCAAGGCCCAGGGAAATGGCCTCGGGCCAATTATCGGCATCCGTGTTGGGGAGCCAGGGCAGCAGCTTGTACAGACCGTCAGAGGTCAGGTTCATGCCGTTCACGCCGATAATTCCGAAGAATACGGTCAGTGCCAGCAGGATGCAAAGCGCGATTGCGGAAGTCTTCTTGGAAACAACGCGCTTTTTCTTGTAGGATTTCGCCATGTTGCATTACTCCATTTCTGAATTCATTGGGAATACCTGTTCACAGAGCGGGTCAGGCCCTATCCGGTCCGTTCCGATAAACGAAACGAAGGATAAGCGGAGAAGATATAACTGCCGCGCAGCACCACGCCGTTTCCATCGCAGACCGGCAAATAAGCCGCCTTGCTCTGCGAGATCATGTCAAAATATTGACCTGTCAGCACGGGTGCGCATCGCCGTATCGGCGTTGGCGCGATTGTTTCCGTCTGTGGGAGAAGAACCTGCTGCAGAACCGCTTCGACCCGAATCGGTTCCGGGGCGGCCTCTTCCGGGCCGGAAATCAGGGAAGGAACAGCCAGCAGAAGCAATACCAGGGCAAACATTGCCCAAAGAATTCGCTTCATCACGCTCCCCCTTCCGTTTACAGAATATCAGACTAATTATAGCAGAAATTGTTCGTTTTGTTAAGACCTTTTTTTATCTTTCGAGCCCATTTCGGACAAAAAAGAGAGACGAACGTGTCGTCTCTCCGTTATATTATGATTCTGTAACCGCTTTCGTGCGGCGATGACGGACGGGCTGCGAAGCTTCCGTTTCTTCTTTCAGAATGAGCCGCGGCTTTTCGGTACCAAGGACCGCTTCCTCCGTCACAACGCATTCGCTGACGTCCTTGCGTCCCGGCAGCTCGAACATGGAGGAGAGCAACGTATCCTCGATGATGGCGCGAAGACCGCGGGCACCGCCCTTGCGGTCAATGGCACGCTTCGCGATGGCACGGAGCGCTTCTTCGCTGAAGGTCAGCTTGATGTCGTCCAACTCCAGCAGCTGCCGGGACTGCTTGGTGAGGGCGTTTTTCGGCTCGGACAGAATCCGGACCAGAGCGTCCTCATCCAGCTGATCCAGCGTGACCACCACGGGAAGACGGCCCACGAACTCCGGAATCAGGCCGAACTTGATCAAATCCTCGGAGCGGACCTGGGCCAGCAGCTTGGAAGCAGCCTCCACTTTATTCTCCACAATATCCGTACCGAAGCCCATCGAATGCTTACCGACACGGTTTTCGATAATCTGATTCATGCCGTCAAATGCACCGCCGCAGATGAAGAGGATATTGCTGGTATCAATCTGGATGAATTCCTGCTGCGGATGCTTGCGCCCGCCCTGCGGGGGCACATTGGCAACCGTGCCTTCCACGATTTTCAGCAGTGCCTGCTGCACACCCTCGCCGGATACATCACGGGTAATGGAGGTGTTCTCACCCTTGCGGGCGATTTTATCGATTTCGTCAATGTAGATAATGCCGTGCTCGGCGGCATCGATGTCATAATCCGCTGCCTGAATCAGACGCAACAGGATATTTTCGACGTCCTCGCCCACGTAGCCGGCCTCGGTCAGGTTGGTGGCATCCGTAATCGCGAAAGGCACATGCAGCTGTTTTGCCAAAGTCTGCGCAAGATAGGTCTTGCCGCTGCCCGTAGGTCCAAGCATCAGCACGTTGCTCTTCTGCAGCTCCACATCACCCTTTTTCTTCGCGGAGAGGCGTCTGTAATGATTGTACACGGCCACGGACAGGGCCATTTTGGCCTTCTCCTGACCGATGACATATTCATCCAGCACAGCCTTCATTTCCTTGGGTGTGGGAAGATTGGACAGAGCGGGGAGCTGTTCGGAATCGCAGGAGGAAGAGATATTTTCATCCTCATCGCCCAGAATGGAGGCACACAGGCCCACGCATTCCTTGCAGATGCATACCCCGGACGGGCCTGCCACAATCTGCACAAGGTTGCTGTCCTTGCCGCAGAAGCTGCAATGCAGGGTATCGGAAGTTTTCTTTGCCATGATTGTTACGCCTTTCTGGGCTGATAGATTTCGTCAATAATGCCGTAGGCCAGTGCTTCCTCCGCGCTCATAAAATGATCGCGCTCCACATCCCGGGCCAGCTTTTCAACCGGCTGGGAGCACATTTCGGCCATCATGCGGGTCATCTTTTCCTTCGTCTTCAGCAGCCATTCGGCATGAATCGTCACATCAGTGGCTTGACCGCTGGCACCGCCGGAGGGCTGATGAATCATAACTTCGCTGTTGGGCAAGGCCAGACGCTTGCCCTTTTCGCCGGCCATCAGCAGGAACGCCCCCATGGAGGCTGCCATGCCGATGCAAACCGTGCGAACCTTGGGCTTGATGTAGTTCATGGTATCGTAAATCGCCATGCCCGCGGTAACAGATCCGCCTGGACTGTTGATATACAGGGAAATATCGGCATCCGGGTTTTCCATTTCAAGGAACAGAAGCTGGGCGACCACCAGGTTGGCCATAGTGTCCTCAATCGGGCCGCTGATAAAAACAATGCGGTCCTTCAACAGACGGGAATAAATATCGTAGGAGCGTTCTCCCCGGCCGGTCTGTTCCACAATCATCGGTACAAGGCTCATGTTTTTCCTCCTTTTTGATAAAAATGCCCTGCTTTGGTCCGAATCGAGCTAAAGCAGGGCATTTGAAGTGAAATTACTTTTCGATTACAGCGGTGGACTTGAGCAGATCCAGCACCATCTGAATGGCGGCGGAATCCTTCAGGTAGCCCTTCTGCTGCTCGGTCAGGCCGGCCTTGAAGGCTTCCACTTCCTGACCCATGCGCTGGGCATACTCTACATACTGCTTTTCGATGGCTTCATCGGTGGCCTCAATGCCCTCAGCGGTACGGATTGCTTCCAGAACCAGCTCGCTCTTCACGCGGCTCTCAGCTTCCTGCTTGTACATATCGCGCACACCCTGCTCGGTCATGCCGGTGTACTTCAGATAGTCTTCATAGCGCAGACCCTGGTAGCTCATGCGCATCTTCATTTCCTGCAGCATGTCGTCAATCTGGTTCTCGATCATGGGCTGAGGAATGTCCATCTGCGCGTTCTTGCATGCCATCTCAACCAGATCGTTTTCCAGCTTGATTTCGGCATTCTTCGCGGCAGTCTCTTCCAGATTCTTGCGGATATCAGCCTCGTACTCGGCATAGGTATCGAACTTGCTTACATCTGCGGCAAAATCGTCATCCAGCTCGGGCAGTTCCTTCTTCTGGATGCCGTTCACCTTCACGTGGAACACGGCAGGCTTGCCGGCCAGTTCCTCGGCATGGTACTGCTCGGGGAAGGTCACGTTCAGGTCCTTCTCTTCGCCGATGTTCATGCCGACCATCTGCTCTTCAAAGCCCTCGATAAAGGACTTGGAGCCGATTACCAGGGTCTGCTTTTCGGCAGTGCCGCCCTCGAAGGCAACACCGTCCACAGAACCGGCATAGTCGAGGTTCACGGTATCGCCGTTTTCAACGGCGCGGTCGGTCACATCCACCATACGGGCAACCTTTTCCTGATCCTGAGCGATGCGGGCTTTCACCTGCTCGTCAGTCACTTCGGTGGCTTCCTGCTTCACGGTCAGGCCCTTGTAATCGCCCAGGGTGACATCGGGACGGACAAACACTTCGCAGGTGAACACAACATCCTCACCGGGATTCATCTTTTCCACGTTCAGGGTAGGACGATCCACAACCTGCAGATTCTCCGCCTCGACAGCTTCGGGATAAGCAACCTGGCACAGATCCTCGATAGCGTCCTCATAGAACGCGCCCTTGCCGTACATCTGCTCAATCAGCGCACGGGGAGCCTTGCCGGGGCGGAAGCCGGGGATACGAATGCTCTTGCGGTTCTTCAGATAAGCCTGCTGAACGGCAGCTTCGAATTCATCAGCGGGTACGGTAAAGGTCAGCTTCGCCTTATTACCGGAAAGCTTCTCATAAGTATGTTCCATGGGACATCTACCTCCAAATAACACTTACATTCACGGGCATGGTGTTCTTTTTAACATGCCAAATGATATTATAACACAGATGTTCAGTCTTTGCAAGAAAAAAACAGTATTTTTTCAATGCCCAGCACGAAAACAGACATCCGGAGCACGCGTTCCGGATGTCTTTGCGTCAATCTGTCATATTTATTTTCCAGATGCAACCCGCCGTACCTCATACGCCGTGGGAATGGAGGGCACGGCACCCTTGCGTGTAACGGAAATTCCGGACGCCACGGCAGCCTGCCACAGCGCGTCCTCCGGCTTCTCCCCCACCATCAGGCTATGCAAGAAGTACCCGGTAAAGGTATCCCCAGCCGCCGTGGTGTCAACCGCGTTCACCTTGTAAATGCCGCAGGTCACCACATTCTCCCGGTCGGCGTAAACGGAGCCCTTGCTGCCGAGTGTAAGAATGATATGCAGGGAAGGATTGTTCTCCAGCAAAGCCTCGACAATTTCAGAAGGCTCCTGTTTGCCGGAAAGGGAAGCGCCCTCCGTTTCGTTTACGAACAGGTAATCCACCAGTTTCAGGTCGCAGGCCAGCGCGCCTGCGTTCATGGGAGAAGGATTGAACGCAATCTTCATTCCCTTTTCGTGGGCAAGCTTCATCAAGAGCGGAAGGTTGTTGATTTCATTCTGCAGCACAAGCAAATCCCCTGCCGCGAAGTCCGCCAGCGTATTCCGGATATGCTCCTCGGTAATCTGCCCGTTCGTGCCCGCCAGGATGATGATGCAATTTCGCCCCGCCTCATCCACCTGAATCACCGCATGGCCGGACGCACCCGGCAGGGTCAGCACATGCTCCGCGCCGATATGATTCTCTGCAAGCATTTCCAGCAGCATGCCGCCGTCCTCGCCGACAGCACCCGCAAAGGATACATCCGTGCCGGCACGGGCAAGGGCGACCGCTTGGTTCAGGCCTTTGCCGCCGCAGAACAGCTGCAGATTGGAGGCAGAGACCGTTTCCCCTTCCTTCACAATGGATGTCATGGTATAGGTACGGTCAATATTCAGTGAACCGAATACAAGCGTCCTCATCGGTAACCAATCTCTTTCTTATTATTTACAGCGCGTAGGGGGCAACATATTCATAGGCGCTGTCCACCCGATCGACAAGGGACATCAGCATATCCAAAACCAAATCCGCGGAAGTTGATTCTTCAATCTTCGAAGAAAGGGAAACCGTTACGGTATTATCGTCCTCAACATAGGCCTTCGCGTATAGCCAATCGGCGTTAAACTTATTCACCGCGTTCAGGACATCGGCAAAAGACTCCTCGCTGAAGGAAATCAAATCCCAGACGTAAAACAGAACAGCCTCACTGTCTTCACGGAAATAAATTACTATTTCATACTTGTTCCCCGCATCGCCGGCATTGAGAATGCTCACGCATTCGTCTCCGTCCTCATCCACGCCGATGACGGTATAGGAAACATCCATCGCGTCCATCTGGGAAAGGAAGCTCTTCGTCAGGGGATACACAGCCTCCGTCGCCAAGGCGGAGCAGGCGAAGGACAGTACCAAAGTCAGGGTTACGATCATGGAAAGCAGCTTTTTCATCACAATATTCCTCCTAATTTGTTCCATTGTTGTCATGGCTTGATGCCGGCCCGGGACATTGCCTCCAGGCAGGCCAAACGGATATGGCGTTCGATTTCCCAGCACTCCCGCACATTGCACCGGCATTCAATCCGCACCGTCGCGGCACGGGCGTCCGAGCTGATATACCCGCAGACGGTAGGCGGTTCATCAATCAAGTCGGACGCGATATCATACTCAGCCATCGCCTGCTTCAGTACCTCCAGCGCGTGAGAATAATTCTGCCCGTGTGCAACCGTGATATCCACAAGTGCGCAGCGGTAATCCCTTGTC
>JAZUDA010000255.1:0-2821 GCA_045639455.1 Clostridia bacterium
AATGCCCTTTGTCAGGTCGTTCACCATGCCCAGCATATTGGCAGCGTACATATTGGCGCAGACCTTGTAGAGTTTGTTGTCGTCAATTTTTTCCTCGCGGCCGTCCGGGCGCACCAGCATAATCTCGCTTGCCTGGTCGAGAGGCACGCGGCAGGTGTTGAAGCGGTAGCGCAGCCCGGCGTAGCTCATCTTGATGGAGGAAACCATGGGCCCCAGCGTGGCATCCAGGTTCACCAGCAGTTTCAGCTCCCTGCCGGTGATGTAGGCACCCAGAATGGGATGACCGGCGGAGTAGTCCGCGCCGACACCAAGGGAGCAGATGTCGAAGGCATCGGACAGGGTGATATCCCCCGCTTTGATGCTGCCGCGAACCGTGCCCAGCCCCACCAGGAACACATCGATATCATTGATGCCGTTCTGCTCCGCGGCGTATCGGTAGGAGTCGGCAATCAGGTTGCCCATGGGGTACTCGCCGTGGGTGGCGTACATTTCACCCAGGGAAATGAAGTCGAAAGAAGAATGTGCGATGACCTGGTCGTACTCATAGCCGTAGTCGGACAGGTAGGAAGCGTCGATTTCACTTTTGATCTCCTGCACCAGCTCCGCGGTCTCACCGTCCTCTGCCACGTTTGCCGTGATGGGAACCATCTTGTACGCGGTGCAGACGGACTTGCCCGCCGCGTCCACGGTGAAATCCGCCACGCCCAAATACTGCATGTATTCGCCGGGCGCGCCCAGAGTGCTGTCACCCACGGTTTGGGCGGAGGTGTAGAGGGCGTGGGTATGGCCGGACAGAAGAAAATCAATGCCGGGGTTGCCTTCCAGCAGGCTGAAGTCATAGCTTGTGCCGGAGTGGGACAAGCAGATGGTGAAGTCGCACTTGTCCGCCAGAAGGGATGCCATTTCCTTCGCGACCGTGGCGGAATCCGCCCAGTTCATGCCGGAGGTGGGGGAATCCTCAATGGAGCCCTTGCCGTTGATGCCGAAAATACCCAGCGTCAGGCCATTGGGCAGGGTGTGGAGCATATAGCGGGGGTCGTCTGTATAGCCTGCCTTTTTGTTGTAGGCCAGGAGGCTGTCCCGCACCTGCGTCTGCTCCGTCGTGGGATTGTTGTCAAAAACGGCGTTGGCCAGCAGCATGGCGGGCAGGGTGTCGTTCTTTTCGGCAGCGGTGTCCAGCATGACTGCAAAGCCGCGGCCGGCGTGGTCCCATTCATGGTTGCCGGGCACGGCGGCCAGGCAGCCCAGGCGCGCCAGCAGCGACAGCTCGCAGGCGTCGGTCTCATACCCGGCCTGGAACAGCGTGCCCTGGGAGAAGTCGCCGCCGTCCAGCCAGACGGTATTATCCGTGGTGTATTGCTTGATCAGCGTTGCCAGACGGGACGCGTTCTCCAGATGGGAATGCATATCGCTGGTAAACAGGATGCGGAAGGAGCGGGCATCCTCCGCCTGCCCCGCGGGCAGGAGGGAAAGAAGCAGGAGGGCGCACAGAATCAGCGAAAGAAGCTTTTTCATTTATCGATTCTCACTTTCTTGCGCAGCAGACCGCGGTTGGTGGTGCGGCGGGCAAGGAAATTGCCCAGGGTCTGCATCAGGAAGACGACCACCAGCAGCACGATGACGCACACGTTCACGATGTCCTGATGGTTCTGGTTCTGGCCGTAGTTGATGGCAAAGCTGCCGATACCGCCCGCGCCCACGGCGCCGGCCATGGTGGTCAGGCCGATGAGGCTGATGGCGGTGACCGTGGTGACGCGAATCAGCTCCGGCACGGCCTCATGCAGGTATACGCGCAGGATGATGCCCAGGGTGCTGCTGCCCATGCTGCGGGCGGCCTCCACCTTGCCGGGGTTGACGCCGGACAGCGCCACCTCCACCTGACGGGTGTAGAAGGGCACGCAGCCGAATACCAGGGGCAGAATGGCGCCCTTCACGCCGATGGCGGTGCCCACGACGGCGCGGGTCACGGGAATGAGGAAAATCAGCAGAATCAGGAAGGGGATAGAGCGGAAAATATTGACCACCAGGTTGGTAATCTGGTACAGCACAGGCAGGGGACGGATGCCGCCCTTTTTGGTCACCACCAGAATGATGCCCAGCACCATGCCGATGACGAAGGCAATCAGCCCGGCCTTCAGGAACATTTCGCCGGTCGCGTCCAGCGCGGTAAAGAATTTTTTCCGGTAGGCGTACAGATTGGGCGCCGCGTTTTCAATGAATTGCTCAATGGCCATTTGCCAGTACCTCCGTTTGCACATGATGGGCGTCCAGCCAGGTCAGCGCCTCCGCAATCTTGGCGTTGTCGCCGGACAGGATGGCGATGAGGCCGCCCAGGGGGCTGTCCTCCAGCATTTCCACGTTCGCCAGGACGATGTTCAGACTGATGCCGAACTGCTGCGCGATGTCGGAAATCAGGTGCTCGCCCACGTTTTCCCGGTCAAAGGTGAGGCGGACCAGCTTTTCGCCTTCCTTGGGGGTGACCAGGGGATGGTTTTCGGCCAGAAGCGTGTTCACCTTGTCCAGCGGAGAGGCGGAGGAAACGAACCGGCGGGTAATGGCAGCGGTGGGGTGGGCGAAAATGCCGTAGACCTCGCCGTCTTCTACCACGCGGCCGTTCTCCATCACCGCGACGCGGCGGCACACCGTCTTGATGACCGCCATTTCATGGGTAATCAGCACAATCGTCAGGCCCAGCTTCCGGTTCAGCTCCTTCAGCAGGGTCAGGATGGACTCGGTGGCATCCGGGTCCAGGGCGCTGGTGGCTTCGTCGGAGAGGAGGATTTTCGGGTCACTGGCCAGGGCACGGGCGATGGCCACGCGC
>JAZUDA010000256.1:0-7515 GCA_045639455.1 Clostridia bacterium
CTCACAGAACGACATGGCTACGATCCGACTTCCAGCATGGTGGCCATGTTGGGATGTATCATGCCGCTGCCCTTGGCGATGCCGCCGATGCGGCAGATCTTCCCGCCCAGCTCGAATTCGACGGCGACCTCTTTCATGACGGTATCGGTCGTCATGATGCCCTCTGCCGCGGCGGCACTGCCGTCGGGAGACAGGGATTCGACCAGTGCGGGAATCCCTGCGGCAATGGGGTCGATATTGAGCGGCTGCCCGATGACGCCGGTGGAGGCGACTACCATATCGTCAGGGCTGATGCCGAGCGCTTCGGCTGCGAGTGCGCTCATCTGCTCGGCGATCTCAATGCCGTTCGCGTTGCAGGTGTTGGCATTGCCGCTGTTGCAGATGACGGCCTGCGCGTGTCCGTCTGAAAGATGCCGCTTCGTGACCGTGAGGGGCGCGCCCTTGACGAGGTTGGTGGTATAGACGGCGGCTGCGCTGGCGCGGTTCTCACTGAATATTAACGCGATGTCCTTCTTGGTGCGGTTCTTGCGGATGCCGCAGTGGATCCCGCCTGCGATAAAGCCCTTTGCGGCAGTCACGCCGCCGGAAATCTGTTTCATGGATGTATGTTCCTTTCTTTATATATACGGTTATACGGTGGATGACAGCGGTTCAATCGGCGGCTCTGCCGAGATTCAACCCGCAGGTCTCGTCCGCGCCGAGCAGGAGATTCATGTTCTGGATGGCAGCGCCCGACGCGCCCTTGCCGAGGTTGTCGAAGCGGGAGACCAGCGTCAGCCGCTCGTCCGTGCCGAAGACGGAAATCTCCATGTCGTCGCGCCCTGCGAGTGCGCCCGCGCTCATGAAGCCCTCCTCGTCGGCGTTGTCGATAAACCTCACAAGGCCGTTCGTGTAGTACGCGCGGTAGGCGTCCTTCACATCCTGCATTGTTCCCCTGTACTGCCCCGCGGACAACGGCACGACGACCTCCATGCCCGCGTAGTAGGAGGAGACGATGGGGGAGAAAACGGGAGCCGTGGTCAGGCCGCAGATTCTGGTCATCTCGGGCAGGTGTTTATGGGTCTGTGAGAGACCGTACATCCGCGGTGCCTGCCGGAGGGCGGCGTTGGCGCGGTCCTCATAGTCGGCAATCATCTTCTTGCCGCCGCCGGAGTAGCCCGTCATGGAGAAGCAGGACAGCGGCGTATCCGGGGCTATCAACCCGCAGGAGACGAGCGGCGCGACGAGGGAGACAAATCCGCCCGCGTGGCAGCCGGGGTTGGCGATGCGCTTGGATTGTATGATTTTCTCACGCTGCCCATGCAACTCGGGGAAACCGTAGACCCATCCGTCCGCCGTGCGGTGGGCGGTGGAGGTGTCGATGACGGCGGTGCGGTCGGTGTCCACGAGGGAGACGGCCTCGACGGCAGCCGCGTCGGGCAGGCACAGGAAGGCGACATCCGCCGCGTTGAGTGCCTCCCGGCGGGCGGCGGTGTCCTTCCGCATCTCCTCCGTCAGCGTGATGAGGGAAATATCGTTCCGCCCGGCAAGGCGTTCATGAATCCGGAGCCCGGTCGTACCGGCACTTCCGTCGATGAAGACGTACGTCATACCAGAATCCTCCGAAGTACGCGCAGATTTTTATAAATATACGCGCATTATACTACAAACGCAGGGAAAAGTCAAGGGTTTTTCAATATTTCTATAATGCATATAATAATTATTCGTGAAATGTTTCAAGTTAAAAGAGAAACTGTATTTGACTGTTCCCGGATTTGCTCAGTTATGATAATGAAATGGGACAAGAAGACCGTTTGACAGGAAGAATTTTTCAAGTGTCCGAATATTTGAATTTGAAATATTCGAAAAAAATGTATTGACATTTTTCGCCACGTATGGTATAATCAAGCAACCAACATAAGGAATGCTTAGTCATTTCGGTAAATGGAAGACCCGCCCCAAAAAAGGGCCAAGGCCAGACGGACAGCCGGGGTCAAAGCCGATGCCGGGAAACCGGCTCGCACTCTTGCGGAAAATTGATTGAGTTAGAAGCTCAAATTTCACTCTTGCGCGTACACATGATTGTGAAATGGTCAATGAGTAGTAAAAGTAAGTCATTTACTGTATAGACTCTGCAGCCCTTGTGGATACGTTTATCCCCGCAGAGGGATTTTCTGCGGAGGTGTACGTATATTTCCATATTGATCACAACAGACGGTGTCGTGCGCCGCCTGTTTTTGTTTTTTCAGGGAGGAAACCGTATGAATCAAGCAAACGCGGATCTGATTTTCTTCAACGGTAAAATATTCACCGGCACCGGCGAGGGCGGGTACGTCATCCGCAGCGCCGCCGCCGTGAAGGACGGTCTCATCTCCGCCGTCGGAGACGATGAGACAATTCTGGCTATGGCAGACGACCGTACCGAGCTGGTCGATTGTCACGGGAACACCGTCCTGCCCGGCCTCTGCGACGCGCACTGCCACGGAAGCTGGAACATCGTGACGGCGTCCTGCGACCTGTTCGGCATCACCGACGAGAACGGCGTGGAGCAGGAGGTCGCCGAGATACAGGAACGCCTCCGCACCTTTGCGGAAGCGCACCCCGACGAGCCCATCGTCCGCGGCGCGGGCTTCAATATGCTCCGCTTCCCAGGCGACCGCCGTCCCACACGGCAGGACCTCGATGCCGTGTGCGCAGACCGTCCGGTCGTGCTGACCTCCTTCTGCGGTCACGGTCTGTGGGCGAATACCCGCGCCATCGAGCTGTGCGGGCTGGATGCCTCCACGTCCCAGCCTGACACGGGCTCGTTTGAAACTGAGGCGGACGGGTACCCGATGGGTCTGTTCCACGAGCCCGAGGGCATAGCGCTGGTTTCCGCCCGCCTGCCCGGCTACAATCCCGACGCGGAAGCCTACAAGAAAATCATCCTATACTATCAGGAGACCTGCGTCGCGCCCTACGGCGTCACGCTGGTGCAGGACTGCGGCCTGTATCCCGACGCCATCGAGGCGTACAAGGAGCTGGCCCGCGAAGGAAAGCTCAAGATGCGCGTCCGGGGCGTCTACCTCGTGAGTGACGCATCCTCCGACGCCGAGCTGGAGACCGCCGCTGCCCGCCGCGCGTCCGACAGGGTGGACGATCTGTTTGAAATCAACACCACCAAATACTTCATGGAGGGCTCGTTCGCCCTGCTGGAGCCGTACACCAAGGAGTTCACCGAGGCCGGCGGTCTGCCCGCCGACTACTGCGGCGAAACGACGTGGGATGCCGAGACCGTCAAGCGCAGCTTCCGCCGCGCCGCCGAGCTGGGCTTCCAGATTCACTGCCACGCGATGGGGGACGCCTCCGTCCATCAGACCGTCGAGGCGCTGGACTCCGTGATTGAGAACGGAGACAACCGTCTGCGCCACGCCATCGCACACCTCATGCTGGTGCCGCCCGCCGACAGAGCCGTGATGGGACGCGACCATATCGTCGCCTCCCTCCAGCCCCGCTGGATGGTGTACGACAACGACATCCACAGCTACTTCCCGCTGTTCGGTCAGACGCGTGCGGAGCAGTGCTACCCCGACCGTTCGCTGTCCGACGCGGGCGCCGTCGTTGCCTACGGCACCGATTTCCCCGTCACCCCGCCCCCGAACCCCTACCACGGCATTCAGTGCGCCGTGACCCGCGAGGTCTTCCCGGACGCGCCCGACTACGAGCCCAACAAGGGACTCGTTCTGGGGCCGGGCTGTGACGGCAGCTCAGACATGGTCACGCTGGAGGAGGCTGTCGTCCGCACCACGCGCAACGGCGCGTACCAGATGTTCCTCGAGAACGTCACCGGCAGCATCCTTCCCGGCATGAGCGCGGAGCTGGTGCTGCTCGACCGCGACCTCGCCGCCTGCCCCGTCCACGAGATATACAGCACGAAGGTCGTCCGCTCCGTCTTCAAGGGCAAGACCGTATACCGAAGCGAGGATAACGCCGGATGAGCGGCGGCATCCTGTGCCATGCGGTCATCCGGCCGCAGAGCAGCGACGATATATATTCCGTCCTTGCCTTCCGGGACGGCGTCATCACGTACGTCGGACATGATACGGAAAAGGCCGCAGCAGCAGCCGGTCCGGACGCGCGGGTCATTGACGCCGGAGGCAGAACGGTCATCCCTTGCTTCGTGGACAGTCACACCCACCCCTCCTGCGTCGCGCTGACGGACTGGCACGTGATGCTGAAGGGCAGCACCGCACAGGAGCTGCTGGAAAGTGCCGCCGACTTCTGCCGGACGCATTCGCCCGCTGAGGTGCCGTACCTCTTCGGGGAAAGCTACGACGCCTCCATGTTCGGCCCCGAAGGCCCCCGTCGGGAACTGCTGGACAGGTACGTGTCCGACCGTCCCTTCCGCCTGCAGGACTTCACCGACCACAGTTGCTGCTACAATTCCAAAGCGCTGGAGCTGATGGGCATCCGGAAGGGCGAGCCCGACCCGCCTGAGACGCCCGCCAACGCCGTGATCGTCCGTGATCCGGACGGCACGCCAACCGGCTGGATGCTGGAGGTTTTCGACGCGCTGGACAGACGTCTCTTCGATGCCGTCGGTTGGGAACCGGAACTGGCTCCGACCGAGCGCAACATGACGCCGTTCCTCGACTTCATGACCCGGCACGGCGTCGGCACCGTGATGGACGCCATGATGACGGAGGAAAGCGCGCGGCTCTTCCGCCGTATGGAAGCCGCGGGCAGCCTGCGCTTCTTCTACGACGGCTGCGTGCTGCTGCCGACCTATGACAGTCTTGACGAGACCATCGCCGAGGCCCGGCGCATGAGAGCGGTGTACGGTTCCGACCGCATCCGCATCCACACCGTCAAATTCTTCCTCGACGGCACCAACGAGCTGGGCGACATGGCCTCGCTCGAGCCGCTGCGCACCGATGAGACGGGGCAGAACTTCGGTCACATCAACATGACCGAGGACGAACTGACAGACACGATGGTGCGCCTCAACGAGGCGGGCTTCGACCTGCATATGCACGTCGTCGGCGACCGCGCCTTCCGCACCGCCTGCAACGCGATGGAGTGTGCCAAAGCAATCTGCGGCGACGCGTGGCGCATTTACATCACCTCCGCCCACTGCGAGCTGGTGCATCCCGACGACAGGGAACGCCCTGCGGCACTCGGTATGTTCGTCAACTGGTCGTGCCACTGGGCAGGCGGATACTTTGGCGAAAAGAGCCGGGACTACCTCGGAAAAGACCGCTTCGATACCATGTACGACTTCACCGGAATGCTGGCAGCGGGCGTGAAGCTCGCCTTCTCCAGCGACGTGTTTTCCTATAAGGAGGCCAATCGCGCCGACCCGTTCTTCGGCATCCAATGCTCAGCTACACGGGTCGACCCCGAATTTCCGCTTCCGGAGGAACGTTTTCCGGGGCACGTCCGCACCCCTGCAGACGCCTGTCTGCCGGTGGATGCCCTGATCAAGGGATATACCTATACGGCGGCCTGCCAGCTCCGGCTGGAGGACCGCGTCGGATCCCTTGAGACGGGCCGCGACGCGTCCTTCCTCGTCTTGTCCGATGACCCCTATACGGCGGAGCCGTTCAATTTGTCCCGGATTCATCCGTCCCTTGTGTATCTGAACGGAGAACCGGCTTTTACGGAGGAAATGTAAAATGAAGCTGTCTGTCAAAACCAAACTCGGATTCGCGTCCGCCTCTCTCGCGGACGGCCTGTGCTACGTCCTGTTCTACTCCTTCTTCCTCGTCTTTCTGACCGACTACGCCGGCGTCAACCCCGCGTGGGCCGGTACCATTTCGCTGATTGTCGTGCTGTGGGACGCCATCACCGACCCCATCATGGGTTACATCTCCGACAACTGGAAGAACGGTAAGGGCCGCAGACGCCCTTTCATCCTCTACGGCGTCCTGCCGTGGGTCGCGTCCGTCATTCTGATGTTTGTGAACATCGGCTTCAATGAGGTCGGTAAGTTCTCCTACTATCTGATTATGGCCATGCTCTTCTGGACGGCCTACACCATCGCCCTCGTGCCCTACAATGCCCTCGGCGCAGAGTTGACGGACGACTACTCAGAGCGCGCGTCACTCCGCCTGTTCGCGCAGATTTTCTCCTCCGCAGGCACGACGATTGCGGGTGTGTTCACGTTGCTGCTGGTTGAACTCTTCTCCGCCGCGTTCGACGTCGGTGAGGCAAGCGCATGGCTGTTCGTCGCCGTCGTCTACGCCATTATTTCCTTTGTGTCCCTGATTATCACGTGGTGGGCGCTCAAGGGTCACGACAGCGTCGCCCCCGAGAACACGGAGAAACAGTCCTTCTTCGACATCTTCAGGGAGTACGGCCGCCTTCTGCGCGACGTCAAGCCGCTCAAGTGGATGCTTTTGTCCATTGCCTTCTTCATGTGCGGCAACTCCTTCTACGGCTCCGGCATCGTGTACGCCTACACCTACCTCGTCGGCTTCTCGGCAGACCAGATTGCCGTGTGCGGTCTGTACGGCACCGTCATCGGTCTCGGCTTCCCCATCATCATCAACTTTCTCGTCAAGAAGATTGACAAGAAGACCATTCTCGCCGTCCTGCTGGCAATCTCCACGGCGTCCCTTGCCGCGTTCCGCTTTATCGGCATGGACTCCGCAATCAAGTGCTACATATACGTCACCCTCTACGGCCTGTCCAACTTCGGCTTCTGGGGTCTGTTCTGGTCGTTCGTCTACGACTGCTGTGAGGTGGATCTGCTGGCCAACGGCAAAACCAGACAGGGCTCGATGACCTCCATTGCCTCCATGATTCAGAAGTTCGGCTCCGCCATTGCCATGTACCTCATCGGCATGATTCTCGAGGTCAGCGGCTACGACGGTATGGTCGAGGTCCAGACCGAATCCGCCCTGAACGGCATTCTGGACGTCATTACGATCTGGCCTGCCGTTCTGACCGGATGCGCCCTTCTCTTCCTGTTGGTCTACCCGATCAACGGCAGTAAATTTGCCCGTGTTCAGGAATGCCTGAAGGAAAAAGAAAAGACCGGAACCTATTCTGTGGAAGGTCTCGATCATCTGCTCTGACAAAGTGCGGTAGGTTCACTCTCTGTGATATACGAAAGGACGGTGCAAAGCGTACCGTCCTTTTTGTCGGTTCATCAAATACCCTAAAAGCGAAAGAATAGACAGGTATGGCTGACCATGCCACTCAAGATTCTTTTCACCATCCCGGTTCCGGCTGCAGTCGGGCGTCTCGTACAGCGCGTTGGCGGTGAATTTGTTGGTCGAGCAGATTTCCGCCACGGAGACGTTGACGAAGGAGTAACCATCCTCCGGATCGCGGACGGGCTCCGGCACCGGGCGGAAGTCGAGGTAAAGAAGGTTGCTGCCCTTGTAGCCGAACTTGGTCTCGTGCGGGAAGACAACGTCGCGGGTGTCAAAGAATTCCGTCACCGCCGGGTCGTAGGAGGCGAGTTTTTCTTCTTGTTGATCTGGTAAGCCGCCGTCTTGCTGTACGCCTCGATGTTGTCGAAGATGACGGGCTTCTCGTGGCCGTTCCAGT
>JAZUDA010000257.1:0-2764 GCA_045639455.1 Clostridia bacterium
TCTTCCTAAGCCCGCTTGGCCTCCGACTTATCCTGCCCGGGTTACGGGAAGGAAGCAGGATCGTGGTGCCCTTTTGCTTATCCACCGGCAGGTTGATGGCAAAGCCTGCCTCCACACCGCCGTCCAGCGCCTGCTTGCACAGCGTGGCCGCCATGGAAATGGCATACTCAACCGGACCCTGTTCATACTCCAGCAAATCAGCCCACTGGTCCTCCCGAATCTGCCCGTTTACAATCACAAGCAGCTTCGGATCGGCGGTATAGTCAAACGTCTTGACCTGCAGGGAGCCGGTACGGGCGGACGCGCCCCAGTGAATCTGCCGGGGGTTGTCGCTGGGCTGATAGGGCCGGATGCCGTTTGTCAGAAACGGATCGGGCAGAATCCATCGCTTCACCGTCAGGTCACCCTGCCATTTTGAAGAGGGAATCGGAGGCAGCGGGGTTTCAAGCAGCTGCGGATACACTTCCACCCGGCAATCCAGCGATACATCCGCGCACGCGGTGGAAAGGCCCAGCAAATCGCCTACCGTCACGGCAACGGAATCCACCTTGAAATAGCCCCGCTTTCCGAGCCGAACCCGGTATCTGCGGGTTACCTTGCTGTAGGGGCCGAGAAAGAAAACACTTTTATGATACCGTTCCCCCTGCACCGCGAGGGACTCATCTTTTTTGAAATGCAGATGAGGGCTGATTGCGCTTTCGGCCATCAGGTACGGCAAGGGAAGGAGCTTCCTGTTGGAAAACTCCTCCACCATTTCCATCTCATCCCCCACGTTGGCCACATGCTTGGAAAAGGTGCGGCTGTAATGCAGGTTCGATAGCCCGAAATGGCGAATCAGCCAATCCTGCAGCAGGAGCAGCACTGCCAAAATCAGGAAAAATAACAAGGCGTTCATCGCCGGGCTTCCTCCGTGGGAACGGGGACGTTGGCCAGAACGGCGCGAATCACATCCTTGCCGGCGTCAGCCCGGCCATACATACCCTTTACAATCACGCGGTGCGCCAGAACGCTTTCCGCCAAATCCTTTACATCATCGGGAATCACATAGTCACGGCCCGCCATCAGTGCCCAGGCCTGGCAGGCATGACACAGTGCCAGCATACCGCGGGGGCTGACACCCAGCTGCACGGTTTCGGTACGGCGGGTACCCTCCGCAATTGCGGAAATATAGTCCAGCACGGCCGGGCTGACGGAGACCTTCTTTACATCTTCACGCAACTTCAGAATCTCCTCCCGCTCAGCCGCGGGAGCGAGTTCCGTCAGCGGATCGTCGGACAGGAAGCGGTTCAGCATCTGTACGGCCTCCTGCCTGGTGGGATAGCCCATCGAAAGGCGCATCAGGAAGCGGTCCAGCTGCGCCTCCGGCAGAGGGAAGGTGCCCTGAATCTCCACCGGGTTCTGGGTGGCGATAACCATAAAAGGCTCCTCCAGCTTGCGCGTCACGCCGTTCTCCGTCACTTGATGTTCCTCCATGCACTCCAGCAGGGCGGACTGGGTGCGGGGTGTGGCGCGGTTCAATTCGTCCGCGAGCAGAATATTGGTAAACACAGGGCCGGGACGGAACTCAAACTCGCCTGTCTTGGGCTGGTACACGCTCATGCCCGTAATATCACCGGGCAGCAGATCGGGCGTGAACTGAATCCGGGCGAAGCCGCAGGAAAGGCTGGCGGACATCGTCCTGGCCAGCTTGGTTTTGCCGGTGCCGGGCACATCCTCCAGTAGGACATGCCCTCCGGTCAGAAGGCAGACCAGCAGCTTCTGCACGGTTTCCTCCCGGCCGATAATGACTTTTTCCACATTTTGCTGCACACGGGCAAGCACAGGATTAGACAAATTCATCAAAAAGCATCCCCCTTCAGGATGAGATTCTCATGTTGGTTTTCAAGCGTTACTTTACCATGAAAAACGCCATTTTTCAAGTGTGACTTGGTTCAATCGTGAAAGTATGGTATAATGGATACGGAATGAAAATGAGGGAGGGACTGTTATGAAGCAATTGCTGATTGTCGTGGATATGCAGAACGACTTTGTGGACGGCGCCCTGGGCACCCCGGAGGCCGTATCGATTGTGCCCGCGGTGGCGGAAAAAATCGCCCGTCATGACGGACCCGTTTTTGTTACCATGGACACCCACGGGGAAGATTATCTGAGTACCTCCGAAGGCAAAAAGCTGCCCGTGCCCCATTGTATCCGTGGCACCCGCGGATGGCAACTGAATAATCGGGTGGCGTGCGCCCTGGAAGGGAAGAACCCCACCGTGCTGGAAAAACCCACCTTCGGCTGTGTCGCTCTTCCGGACGCGATACGGAACGAGGTCGGCAGCGAACCATTCAGCATGGAGCTGATTGGCCTGTGTACCGATATCTGTGTCATCAGCAACGCCCTGCTGCTGAAGTCCCACTTCCCGGAGGCCCCTATGAAGGTGGATTCCGCCTGCTGCGCCGGTGTTTCCCCCGCCACGCACAATGCAGCCCTTTCCGCCATGGGCTGCTGTCAGGTGGAGATTGTCTGACGCTTTCCCGCGAAAAACGCGACGCACCAGATTGCCGCTGCGGCAAGCAGGAACGTTGCCAGTATCATTGCCGCGTAAGAGACAAAGAACTCCGTCGGCATCAGCAGAATCAGGCAGTCGGTCGCCGGATCAAGCAGCCACAGCTCATTTGTGAACAGCAGCCGGTGGAAGGCGATAAACAGCCCATCAAAATCGAATGCCGCCCATATCGCCGCAGCCAGTACAAGCGCTGTAAATACCGGCACGACAAAG
>JAZUDA010000258.1:0-3569 GCA_045639455.1 Clostridia bacterium
TGTACACCCATTTCTCCATCCCGACGGGGGAGTTTATGGGCATCATGGTCATGCCGTTTGTCGTTTCCATCGTACTGATTACCGCTTGCTGCCTTCTTATCAAGGACCGGAAGATTCAGCTTTCCCATTCCGATAATGACAAGCTTCGCCTTCCGCCCGTTCGTACAACGGCCTATCTTGCGCTGTTTGCGCTGACCATTCTGATGGTGTTCCGCACGCTGCCGTATTACTATGTGCTGCCCTTCGTTTTGGTCTGTGTTTTCCTGATGGACCGCAACGCGCTTACCAAAGTAGACTACGGTCTGCTGATGACTTTCGTCTGCTTTTTCACATTCTCGGGCAATCTCTCCCGCCTGGAGCCTGTCCGCGCGTTTTTCTCAAACCTTTTGCAGAAGAATACGCTGTTGACCTCTGTTCTTTCCTGCCAGGTCATCAGTAATGTGCCCTCCGCAATCCTTCTGTCCCGCTTTACGGATAATTATCCCGCTTTGCTGATTGGTGTTAACATCGGCGGAACGGGTACCCTGATTGCCTCCCTTGCCAGCCTGATCACCTTCCGGGAGTTTACGGCCCATTATCCTGAGGACACCGGAATGTATATGGCGCGCTTCTCAATTTTCAACTTCGGCTTCCTGGCGCTTCATGTCGTACTGCCTCTGTTCGCGTACCGGATTTAAGGTCGGGGGAGAATAATCGAATGCGGAATAACCGTTTTATTATTGATGCCCACTGCCATATTTTTCCGGATAAAATCGCGGCAAAGGCAGCGGAAAACATCGGCGCCTTTTACGGCATTCCCGTGGCCGCGCCTGCCACAGTGGAAAACATGCTGGCGCTGATGGAACGGCAGGGGATTGACCTGGCGATTGTTTCTTCTTCCGCCCTTGCGCCTCAGCAGGTAATGAAGGCCAATGAATTTCTCCTGAACGCCGCGCTGCAGAACCCGGACAGGATTGTCACGCTGGGCACGCTTCACCCCGGCTGCACGGAGACGGAGCTTGCGGAGCATGTCCGTTTTCTCCGGCAGAATCCCTTTCACGGCGTGAAGATTCACCCTGATATGCTTGGCATTTCCATTCTTGACCCGGCTATGGAAAAAATCTATGCTGCCTGTGAGGAGGCAGGGCTGCCTCTGCTGCTCCATACGGGGGATAATCGGTACGATTATTCCAACCCACCCATGGTGGAGCAGGTGCTGCGAAATCATCCGGGGCTTACGCTGATTGGGGGCCATTTCGCGGGGCTTCATCACTATACGGAGGCTGCGGAAACACTTTCCGGCTATGACAATCTGTATTGCGACTGCTCCTCCAGTTTTGTACGGCTGAACGAAGAGGAGACAAAGTACTGTATCCGGCGCTTCGGCACCAATCGGGTAATGTTCGGTACGGATTTCCCCGTCTGCATTCCGGATTTTGATTTGGATTATCTGTTCCGGCTCGGATATGACGAAGAAACGCTGGAGAAACTGCTTTGGCGGAACGCTGCCCGGATTTATCATCTTGACAGCGAAACGCTCATCCGGGCGGGCCTTCGGTAAGCGTCGGTTAACCATCAAATAGCGGCATAACGGGATTGTCTCCCGGTGCCGCTTTTTTGTCACTTTTTTTGTAGACAGACGGTTAATTTTCTCGTATAAACAGATGAGGCCGGTGAAAAAGCCTCCAAAAACAAAAAAGACGAATGTTTTTCAAAAAAACTTTGAAATTTCTTGCGGATGTAACTGTTCAAATTACTATTGACATTTATAATCAAGGTGTAAAAAGGTTGAAGAAAGGAGACCGAAGCGATGAAGACAATGAACAAGCTGGTTGCCCTGATCCTGGCCCTGGTACTGGTGCTGAATATGGCCGCTGCCCTGGCAGACGAAGAAATCGAAACCGTCGCCGAGTTCTCCGTTGAAGAAATCATCGGGACCGAAGAAATCGAAGAACCCGTTGAGGAAATCGAAGTCGTCGAGGAAATCGAAGAAGTCGAAGAAATCGAAATCGAAACCGTCGAAAAAATTGCCGAAGAAGCCGAAGCCGTTGAAGAAGCCGCAATCATTGAGCAGCTCAGTGAAGAAATCGTCGAAATGGTCGTAGAAGAAAAAGTTATCACCGGCACCGTTTCCATCTTCGCCTGCTACAACGATGACTTGACCGAAGGCGATTGCATCACCCTGATTTCCGAAATTTCCGGTCTGGAAGGCTGTACCGTTTCTTATCAGTGGCAGCGCGATGCCGGCAACGGCTTCGAAGATATCGCCGGCGCCACCGGATCCTCCTACTCCTTCGCCGCTACCGAAGAAACCCTGTCCTGCGGTTACCGTTTGGCTGTTTCTGCCGAGTAAGTAAAAAACAAAAAAAGAGAGTCTCCCGTGTGGGAGGCTCTTTTTATGTTCAGGGCGATGTCTGTTCTTCCTTGCCGCTTTCAGGCAGATTGTCTAAATTCTGTACCGCTTTCAGTTTTCGCTGAATCGTCCTTGTTCGCGAGAACGCGGTGTCAATGGTATCGCTTGCCTGACGGAGCCGGTCTTGCGTTTTGAGGAGAATCTCCGTGAAGGTATCGAAATCCGCCTTGATGTTTCCAAGCAGATTCCAGATTTCCTGGCTTCGCTGTTCCACCGCCAGCGTCCGGAAGCCCATCTGCAGGCTGTTCAGCAGCCCTGCCAGGGTGGAAGGACCGGCGACAACAACACGGTATTCATTCTGCAGCGTTTCCAATAGGCCGGGCAGCTGCGCGGCCTCGGCATACAGCCCTTCCGTGGGCAGGAACAGGATACCGAAGTCGGTGGTGTAGGGAACCGCGATATATTTGTCCCGGATGTCTTTCGCCTCGCCCTTGATGCGGGTTTCCAGCCCCTTCCGGGCGGCCTTCACCGCTTCTGCGTCCCCGGCTGAGGATGCGTTCACCAGCCGCAGATAGTCTTCCTGAGGAAATTTCGAGTCAATGGGCAGCAGTACGCTGCGCCCGTTTTCCTCTTCACGGCCAGGAAGACACAAGGCGAACTCCACCCGCTCCTGACTGCCGGGTTTGGTTTGGGCGTTCGTAATGTATTGTTCCGGGGTTAGGATTTCCGCCAGAATATTACCCAGCTGCATTTCGCCCCATATGCCACGGGTCTTAACGTTGGTCAGTACATTTTTCAGGTCGTTTACGCCGCCGGAAAGGGATTGCAACTCGCCGACCTCTTTGTAAATGCGCTCAAGCTTTTGACCCATTTGCGCCAAAGAGGTGTCCAGCTTGGCATCCAGCTTCTCATCAACCACCTGCCGCATTTCGGCGATGCGCCCCTCCAGGTTGCGGCAGAGGCGGTCCAACCGCATTTCCTCCAGCTGATGATCTTCGCGAAGGGTGCGTAGCACCTCATTGAGCTGCAGTGTCTGATTGCCGGATATGGCGGAGACCGTATTTACGATGGAGTCTTGCGTCTGCCGGGAACTGTTGTGCAGTTCCTCCTGCTGTCTTGCGAGGCTGTTGTTCAGCTGCGCCTGCATGCCGGACAGGGCCTCAAGCGTCCGCGTTTCCAAATCCTCCATTGTTCTTTCGGTATGGGAGGCTTTGGAGAAGTCGGAGGCCAAGCGGTC
>JAZUDA010000259.1:0-4178 GCA_045639455.1 Clostridia bacterium
GGGAGTGAATGACAGCCCGGTGGGCTGTCAGAGCCGACCTGACCGAGCCCGGAGGCGAGAGGAGAATCCCTCCGTCTCCGCCAAAATGAAAAGCAGGCCCCTTGCGGGTCTGCTTTTTACTTTGTCAAACGACCAATGTCCCACTTAGCAGCTGGGGCGCGGCGGCCAGCAATGCCATCAGGAAGAAGAACAGCAGGAAATAGTGCAGGATGTAGTAAATCGGCACGAACGCGTCCAGAAAACGGAAGCGCGTTTTGCGGTTATAGCTGAAAAGGAGGACAAAGGGAATAGCAGTGAACATGGTGGGACTGCTTCCGATGCCCCAATTGTATAAGCCGGGAATGAAACCGAGCCGCCAGTCCAGCAAGCTGAGAAGGGCAAGAACAACGCTGATGAACAGGCTGAAATGCAGACTATTCCGATTGGTTTTCAGGTATTCGGAGAAACCATCCCGTATGCCGCCGGTCTTTTCAGCGTACTCCGCCTCGTGGTATTTGATAAAGAGAACCATGGAGAAAATCAGCAGGATTCCGGCGGGCTTCCGGCTGGTCAAGAGGCAAACGATGTTCAGGGGAAGCTGTATCATTCCGGACCGGTTCATGCCGCTGAGACCGGTTCCGCCCATTAGCAGCAGCGCGGGTAATATGGCGCATGTCCTGAAAAGAACCAACTTCCCGCCGGATACCTTCCGGGGCGTATAGGCGGTAAAGTAGTAAAAGACGGTGGCAAGGAACAAGTCCTGGAATACGTTGATGTTCAGGTGACTTCGCACCAGATTGGTCACCACATATTCGCTGATCATGGGCATGATTTCCTGCATATTGATTCCGAGGTCGGAGATGATTTCCGGAAGGAACTGCAGGATGATTTCAGCAAGGTCAGAGGTTGAGAGTTCGCCGATGGTCCCGGCGAGCTCCGCTGCGTCGATTCCGTCTCCCATAACGGAAGAAAGAATCAGGGGCGCCGTTTCTGCATCGAGACCGATGCCAGACAGCAGCCCTGTCAGGCCGGAACCCTCGGGCAGCTTGTCAAGCAGAATCGTCAGCAGTTGTTTTTCCAGCTCCTCAATATCAGGCAGGGAATTCAGCATGGCCGGGGTGATTTCAATCATTGTGGCAATCAGCTTTTCCGCCAGACCGATGATAAAAAAGTAGGTCAGAGCTGCCAGCACGAAATAGCTGATCATCACACGGTAGATCCTGTGACTATCCCGTATGATGAGAGACATGGAGGCAATAATCAGCAGCGGGAACGTGATTTCTCCCAGGGCAGGCAGGTAGGCTATCACCCCCAGGGAGGACTGATACAACGCGTTGTCCGGCATCAGAACGCTCATGACTTTTGCAAAGCTGATAATGATGCCGGAAAAAGTGGCAACTGTCATCGCCAGCAGCGCGATTACACGCAACCCGCGGTAGGATAATGGCCCCCGATAACGCAAATCATTTGATGCTGTCATAGTATGTATCCTTTTCACCCCGTCGGGGTGCTTTTTCTGCCTGAAACGGAATGTCGATAGAACCACCGCGCGGAATTATAGCATAAGAATGCCCTGCTATCAAGAAGAACGTTGTAAACGACCATTGAACAAAAATGCTTTTTACCGCGTGGGCACGGCCTGCCGCTTGCCGAAGGTGGGGAAGGAGAAGTCTTCGGCACGGAAGCCCACGGGAGACAGGTATTTTTCATAGATATCGTTGGTGTCCGTGTATTTCGGGCCGTGACAGTCGGTGCCGATGGTCATTTTCACGCCCTTTTCGAAGGCGCCGCGGACGAACTCAGCGTAGCGCCGCTTGTAGTTTTCGGGAAGATTGTCGCTGAAGTGGCCCACGTTGATTTCCATCATGGTATTGTTCCGCACGCAGGCATCGTAGAGCTCCTCATGCATGGATTGGGGAATGATGGAAAAGTCGTGGAAGGGAACCTGATGCCCTGTCGGGTCTTCAAACGTGCCGTACATGCAGTACGGATGCCCGACGATATCCACCAGCGGGCTGCAGGCACAGAACAGGTTCTGCCGGTGCATTTCCTTTACCACCCCACTTTGAGTGCGGGGCGCGTTCAGCAGCCAGTGTTCCGCGCCGATGACGTATTCCACACCGCATTCATTCAGCTCTTCTGCTGTCAGGGGGAAGGCGATGGGGTCCACGCCTGCCGTGCCGGGATGAGTGTAGCCTTCCGTTGTGCCGTGGGCGCGGTCGTATTGCTCCAGATAGCCGGAAATGGTCGTCAGCTCTATACCGAAATGAAAGTTTGGCCGACGGAACTGTAGCACCAGTTCCCGGGAGGCCTTTAGATAATGAATCCAGCTGGGGGCGTTGACGTGATCCGCCAGACCGAAATCGGTTAATCCCTGCTTTTCCGCCTGGGAAATCAGGTCCGCCACATGAAGGGAGGCGTCATAACTGGCAACGGAGTGAATGTGCCAGTCGGAGGTGATATACGGCATCGCGGGTTCTCCTTTCCGATGAATGGAATAAGAGGATTATATCACATTTTCAGCGGAAACGGCTATTGACTTTTTTCCGCCGCCGCCGTATTATATAACCCGTTTATTGTTAACCGGTTATTTTTATTCGCGGAAAGGAGGCTGCGCATGGAAAGGTCAGATAGCCTGCGGCATCAGGCGGTTCGAAGCCTGATTACCGTGTCCAGACAGCACCGCACCATGGCGGATAATGCCCTACGGGCGCTGCAGTTTCATACCACACAGCATCATCTGCTGATGTACCTGACATGTCACCCCGGCGCGACCCAGAAGGAAATTGCCGGCCATTTTGACGTGAGCCCTGCCAACATCGCCGCTCTTCTGAAAAAGATGGAGTCCGCGGAGGTAATCCGCCGCGTGCCCTCCCTTTCGGATACGCGATGCAGGCAGGTTGTGGTTACGGAAAAGGGAAAGCAGATTGTAGAAACGACCAAGGGACTCTTCGAGAGGCTGGACGAAGGCGTGTTCGACGGCTTCACGGATGAGGAAATTACGGCGTTTTGCGGCCTGCTGACACGGATTGGCGACAACATCCGCAAAATGGAACAGGAGGATGAAGGAAAACAATGAAAAGATGGCTCAAGTATGTAAAACCCTACAAAAAATACTTTATTCTGGGCCCTCTGTGCATGGTGTGCGAGGTACTGGGGGAAATTATTCTACCCCGTCTGTATGCGAGCATCATCAACAACGGCATTGAGGGGCACGACCCGTGGCACGTTGTGCTGATGTGCGGACTGATGGTGCTGGCGTCTCTGCTGATGATGCTGACCGGTACCGGCGGCGCGTACTTCGGCGCGAAGGCCAGCGTGAACTTCGCCGCCGACCTGCGGCAGGATGTGTACAATAAGGTACAGAAGTTCTCTTTCGCCAATGTGGACCACTTCTCCACCGGTTCCCTGGTGACCCGTATGACCAACGACATTACCCAACTGCAGAACTTTGTCAATATGCTGCTGCGTATGTTCCTGCGTGCCCCGGGCATGATGATCGGCGCCATTATTATGGCCATCGTGATGAATCCCCGCTTGGCTTCCGTTCTCGCGGTGACCATCCCGTTGCTGCTGGCGCTGCAGGCGCTGATTATCTGGCGCTCCTTCCCGAAGTTCCAGGCCATGCAGGGCAAAATCGACGTGCTGAACGGCACCGTGCAGGAGAACGTGACCAACGTGCGTGTGGTCAAGTCCTTCGTGCGGGAGGAGCATGAAAAAGGACGCTTCGCCGCCGCCAACGGCGACCTGAAGAATACCGCCCTGAAGGCCATCAAGATGATTATCCTGATGATGCCCATGATGACGCTGTTGATGAACCTGACCAGCGTTGCCGTGGTATGGTTCGGCGGCAACCAGGTCATTACCGGCGACATGCTCATCGGCGATTTGACCTCCTTCATCACCTACGTTTCCCAGATTCTGATGAGCCTGGGCATGGTTTCCATCCTGTTCCTTTCCAGCTCCCGCGCGCTGGCCTCCGGCCGCCGTGTGGCGGAGGTGCTGGACGAGAAGCTGGACCTGTCCGACGAGAACGCCGCCCATCTGGACACAAAGGTCACGAAGGGCGAGGTGGAGTTCCGCCATGTGTCCTTCCGCTATTACAAGAACAGCGAGGGCAAAGTGCTGGATGACATTTCCTTCACCCTGAAGCCCGGCCAAGTGGTGGGTATTATCGGCTCTACCGGTTGCGGCAAGAC
>JAZUDA010000260.1:0-5038 GCA_045639455.1 Clostridia bacterium
CTGGCGGAGGGGCTGGCGAATATTCCCGGCATTACGGTGGACTTCAGCCGCCGGGATATCAATATGGTCTTTACCGTCATCGACAAAACGCCGGAGGAATTGGCTGCCCTGGCTGCCACGCTGCTGGAAAACGGCATCAAAACCAGCATCGGCAAAAGCAAAAAAGTCCGTTTTGTGCTGCACCACGACATCAGCCGGGAGGATGTGGAAAAAACGCTTCGCCTGATGGCAAGATAAGACAATTTATCTTGTCAAAAAAGCGATTCTCCTGTATAATATTTTTACCGGTTTGAGAGGCGGTGATGTGCCCGTGTTTACCTGTTTCCCGCAGGAGACGATTCCGTTTTTCCTGCAGCTGGCGATGAACAATTCCCAATCCTGGTTTCACGAGCATCATGAAGAGTACATTGCCTGTGTACAGAAGCCTTTCTACGACTTGATTGATACCCTGGCGCCCTTTATGCGGCAGATTGACCCACAGATGGAGGTACGGCCCAACAAGTGCCTTGCCCGCATCCACCGGGATACCCGCTTCTCGAAAGACAAGTCCCCCTACCGGGATCATTTGTGGCTGCTGTTCCGCCGGGCTGCCGAGCCCCGGGAACAATGCCTGATGTTCTGGTTTGAGTTCGGCCCCCGTGAAATCAGTTGGGGGTTGGGTTTTTGGGGAGAAAACCGACCGGTGATGGATATGCTTCGCCGCCGGATGGATGCCCGCCCCGATGAATGGCTGCGTCTGCTGGAAAAGGCGGATTTGCCCGCCCATCAGCTGGCGCTCGGTGGGGACGACTGGAAGCGGCTGCCCGTACCCGGCTCCCTGCCCGTTGGGCTTATTCCTCTCTACATCAAGAAAACACCGTATTTCTCCACGCACCGCGGGGATATCTCGCTGGGGCTGAAGCCCGGCCTGGTCGACTTGCTGAAGGAGGATTACGCTGCCCTTGCGCCTTTCTACCATGCTTTTCGCGGCATGATGGATGAAACCCTATCGGAGGTATCTGGCTGAAATGGACATGGCCAATCTGGAGCGCCTTTCCGGGCTGCTCCGTTCCGGGGATTATTCCGGTTCCCCCGCCCCGCTTCATGTTGTGGTGGCGGATCATACCCCCACCCAATGCTTCGCTGGGTTTCTCGCGTCGCACGGTATCCGGACGGACGGCTCCGGCGCGGATATCGATCTTTCGCGGGCGGTGCCCGGGCTGGACGCGGATCTGGGGCTTCTGATACCGGAAAGCGGCGTCAGGACATGGCTCTACGATGAAACGGGAAAGCCCATCGATGGCAACCGGATTATCGCGCTGTGCAGCGCCGTTGTGCTGGATGAGGCTCCCTCCGGCTGTACCGTTGTGACCGACTCCCTGACAAGCGTCGGGGTATCCCGGTTCATCAACGACTGGAACGCGGAGCATTACCGTTTCAAAAGCGGCTCGGACCGGGTGTTGGAAGAAGCGCGCCGGCTGAATGAAAGCGGCGTACACTGTCCGCTGGCCGTGACCGTGACCGGGCACGCTGCCTTTGAAGAGAACAACTTTGTGGAGGACGGATTGTATACCGCCGCGAAGCTCATCGGCAAAGCCGCGGAGTTGAAGCAAAAGGGGCAACGGCTCACCGCCTTGATTGAAGACCTGAAGGAGCCGGTGGAGCGCGCCTCCCTGCGGCTCAATATTACGTCACCCGATACCTGCCATACCGCCGTCACCGCCGTGGTGATGGTGCTGGCCCGCGCCAACGGCTCCCTGTCCTGGCATATAGCGCCGGACAACCGGGAGGGCGTTCGCATCTTCCGAGATATCAACTCCCGCAGGGACGCCTGCTTCCTCCAGCTACGTCTGAGCAGCAAATCGCCCACGCTGGGTCTCCATCTGGAGAGCAACGTGGAAGGCGGCATCAGGCAAACGCTGCAGCAGGTGCATGAATGCATCGGCAGCTTCCCCGGGATTGATGATACACCCCTTATCAATCTTCTTCAGACCGGTGAAGGTCTGGAAATATCGAAAGGAGACGTTTCCCATGAATTGCGATGTTAAAAAGACTGTAAACACCATCCGTGTTCTGGCTGCCGATTGCGTGCAGAAGGCCAACTCCGGTCACCCCGGTGCCCCCATGGGCATGGCCCCCACTGCCTATGCCGTATGGGCCAACGCCATGAAGCACAATCCCGCCGATCCCAAGTGGGAGAACCGGGATCGCTTCGTGCTGTCCTCCGGCCACGCCAGCGCGCTGCTGTATACCCTGCTGCACCTGTTCGGCTACGGCCTGACCATGGAAGACTTGAAGCAGTTCCGTCAGTGGGGCTCCAAGACCCCCGGTCATCCCGAGTACGGCCACACCGTAGGCATTGAGACCACCACCGGCCCCCTGGGTCAGGGTATCGCCAACGCCGTCGGTTTCGCCATGGCGGAGACCATGCTGGCTGCCAAGTTCAACAAGCCCGGTTTCCCCGTTGTGGATCACTACACCTACTGCATGTGCGGCGATGGCTGCATGATGGAAGGCATCTCCGCCGAGGCTGCCGCCCTGGCCGGCACGATGAAGCTGGGCAAGCTGATTCTGCTGTATGACGACAACGGCATTTCCATCGAAGGCAATACTGATATTGCCATGATGGAAGACGTAGGTGCCCGTTTCGAAGCCTATGGCTGGCATGTGCAGCACGTGGAAAACGGCAACTGCATGAAGGAAATCACCGAGAAGATCGAGGCCGCCAAGAAGGACGACCGTCCCTCTCTGATTGTTGTTCCCACCGAGATTGGCTACGGCTGCCCCGCCAAGCAGGGCAAGGCCAGCGCCCACGGCGAGCCTTTGGGTGTGGACAACCTGCTGGAAACCAAGCGCAATCTGGGTATGCCCGAGGAGAGCTTCACCGTTCTTCCTGAGGTGACCGCCCATATGGCCAAGGTACAGGAAAAGCTGGCCGGCTACGAAGACGAGTGGAAGAAGCTGCTGGCTGACTACGCCGCGAAGTATCCCGAGCTGTACGAAGAGTACAAGGCCTGGATGAGCGGCAAGCTGCCCGAGAATATGGTGAATGACCCCGAGCTGTGGGAGTTCCCCGGCAAGGCCGCTACCCGCAACACCTCCAACGTGATGATTCAGCGTCTGGCTAAGCTCCTGCCCAACCTGGTAGGCGGCTCCGCTGACCTGGCCCCCTCCAACAAGAGCAATATCAAGGACGGCGGCGATTACGGCCGTGACAACTACGCGGGCCGCAACATCCACTATGGTGTCCGTGAGCACGCCATGGCTGCCATCTCCAACGGTATCGCCCTGCATGGCGGCCTGAAGGTATTCTGCGCCACGTTCTTCGTTTTCTCCGACTACATGAAGAACGCCATGCGTATGAGCGCCATCATGAAGCTGCCCGTGACCTATGTCCTGACCCACGACTCCATCGGTGTCGGCGAAGACGGTCCCACCCATCAGCCCATCGAGCATCTGGCCGGCCTGCGCGCTATTCCCGACCTGCTGGTGTTCCGTCCCGCTGATGGTCATGAGACCGCCGCGGGCTACATGACCGCCCTGACTGCCGGTCTGCCCACCGCGCTGGTGCTGACCCGTCAGGATCTGCCTCTGTATGAAAACAGCGATGCCAAGGCCCTGAAGGGCGGCTATATCCTGGCCGACAGCACCAAGGCGACCCCCGATGTGATCCTGATGGCCTCCGGCTCCGAAGTGGAGCAGATGATGCAGGCCAAGGAATTGCTGGCCGCCGATGGCATTGATGCCCGTGTTGTTTCCATGCCCTGCATGGAACTGTTCGAGATGCAGAGCGCCGAGTACAAGGAGAGCGTCCTCCCCGCCGCCGTTCGCGCCCGTGTTTCCATGGAAGCCGGCACAGGCATGCCCTGGTACAAGTATGTGGGCATGGACGGTGAAGTGCTCTCCATTGACCACTTCGGTGCCTCCGCCCCCGCTGCCAAGCTGTTTGAAACCTTCGGCTTCACCGCTGCCAACGTGGTTGCCGCTGCCAAGCGTGTTGTGAAGTAATTCCTTTCAATGGTATTCCGGGCCGGGGCAAAACCCGGCCCTTCATTTCTGTTTTTCTCCGGGAGGTTTTATGCGCCGTATTGTTCTGCTCGTCTGCTGCCTGCTGCTGCTTGCCCTGACCGGGCGGGCGGAGGGTCTGCGTGTCAAGACGGACGGGGACATCATCGGCTTTACCGAAAACCGGCTGCTGATTTCCGCGCCCTCGGCGGGGCGGATAACCGTGACCGTATCAAGCCGGGACATGGTTCTGCGAACGCTTGATTTTGACGTACCCGCGGGCGAGTCCGGCTTCATCTGGGACGGTCTGGGTGTGTGGGAAGAGCGCATCATGGATGGCACCTACACCCTGACAGCTGTCCTGAATGACGAAACTTACTCCTCCCCCGTCACGGTCGGCCGATGCAAACAGGCGCTGCTGTACGCCTTCCCTCTGCGGGACACCATTCATACCAATGACGAAAATCACTGGTACGCGGAGCTGGGGCTTGTGCGAGGCGGCACGGTGGTTATGGAGGTGCGGCGGAACGGAGAGCTGATTACGAAGCGAACCCGCGAAGTATCGGATGACACCCCCTACCGTTTCGCCTGGACGGGCAAAAACGGCGACAGTGACCTTCCGGAGGGTGTATACACGCTGGTATACTATGCTGAGAACAATCCGGGGCGCAGCATCAGCTTTGACGTGACCATCGTAAATGATACCTCCCCCGTATTGCCGGTGGAGGTCACAGGGCCCATTCTTCCCGGCCGGAACGATTCGGCCGAAGCCGTCTGGGCCAAGATGCAGGCTCCTGCCGTCGTTATCAGCACCGGCGGGCCCACCACCCATCAAAACGTCTTTGCTGAGCCTTCCACGAAAAGCACCGTGCTGGGCACGCTTCACAACGTGAGTCAGTGCTTGGAGGTGCTGTCGCTGGATGGTGACTGGGCCAAGGTCGCCGCGTGGAACCATGAGGACGGTTCCTACATAGAAGGGTATGTGCAGCGCGCCCGCCTCTCCCGTGTCGTGCCGGATGACCGGTATGGCGTACTGGTGGACAAGCAGGATCAG
>JAZUDA010000261.1:0-3144 GCA_045639455.1 Clostridia bacterium
CGGTACCCTCGATGACTACATCCACCTCCATGGTATCATCATACTTGGCAAAGCCCATGGAAACGGCAAAATTGACCTTATCCTCATCAATATCAAAGAAGTATACCTGCTTCGCGCCCATGCTCTTTGCCCACTGGGCAGCAATCAGGCCGATGGGGCCGGCACCGGAAATCAGCACCTCGTCCCCCTCATGGATTTCCGCCCGCATGGTGGCGTGGCGGCCGACGGAGCAGGGTTCGCACATGGCACCCTCTTCGTAGGATACGTTATCGGGCAGGAACACCAGGTTCCAGCGCTTTACCGCCAGATATTCCGCGTAGGCGCCGTCCCGGCGGGAGCCGTAATAGTCATAGTTGGAGCAGGTGGCATACCGTTCTTCCTTGCAGGCATCGCACTTGTTGCAGGGCAGGAGCGGGAACACCGCCACGCGCTTGCCGACCAGCTTGCCCTCCGCGTCCTCCACCACCAGGCCGGAGAACTCATGACCCGGAATTGTGGGGAAATGATAGGTGCCTTTGAAGAATACACGGGGAATATCACTGCCGCAGACACCGCAGTACATGATTTTTACCAGAACCTCGTCAGGGCCGCAGACAGGCTTGTCCACTTCCTCCACCCGAAGATCATTGACGGCATGCAGCACGGCCGCCTTCATTTTTTCCATTATGTAGACCCTCCTTCAGATTATTCGTGGGTTGATTTCCGCCTTATTTTACTCTTTTTGCCTTCTTTCGTCAACAAATGCCGCTTAATCTTTTGCCTTTTTTGGCAGAATCTGCTATAATCCTCCCCGACGCGACTCGTGTGCCGCGCATTGTCCCCCTATATCACAAGCAAGGAAGCGAATCATCTGTGATGAAAACCAATTATCATACCCATACCTCCCGCTGCCACCACGCGCGCGGTGAGGACCGGGATTATGTCGAGGCCGCCATCCGCGGCGGGTATCAGGTGCTGGGGTTTGCCGATCACGGTCCCTTCCCCTTCAAAAACGGCTATGTATCCAAGGGAACCCGTATGACCGTAGGGGAACTGGACGGTTATCTTGCCTCCATCCGCTCCCTGAAGCAGGAATACGCGGGCCAAATTGAGATTCTCACCGGACTGGAGTACGAAGCCTTCCCCGCCTACATGGACTGGCTTGCGGATATGGCCGAGGAGAAGCAGCTGGACTACATGATTTTGGGTAACCATTTCGAGCTGGACGAGGAAAACGCGCTGAAGTTTGCCTTCACCGAAACCCCCGCCCAGATGCGCAGCTATCTGGACCAGACCATCCGCGGCATGGAAAGCGGCCTTTTCGCCTATCTGTGCCATCCGGAATTGTATATGTACAACTACCATGTCTGGGATGACGAGGCGAAGGCCGTTTCCCGCGCCATCTGCCAGGCCGCGAAGCAGTACGACATGCCGCTTGAATACAACCTGTACGGCGTCTACAAAATCGCCAAGGGCGTTTGCCCCGGCCCCGGCTATCCCTACCCGCTTTTCTGGGAAATGGCCGCCCGGGAAGGCTGCCGGGTCATTCTGGGCATGGATGCCCACGATCCCTTCCGGCTGGAGAGCAAGGACCATGAAATCGCCCTGCGCTTCCTGAATTCGTTGGGGATTGAAATCACGGATACCATTCCACTGCGCGGGCAAAAGGCGTAAACCGCAGGCTTGTTTAACAGACCCTCCACATTGAAAAAATCCCGGAGAAGCACTCGCTTCTTCCGGGATTTTCCATGCCCGCTTACTGCTTCTCCGGCGCTGCATAGCAGTCCCGGTAACTCCACCCGCAGCCCGTACAGGTATAGGTAGTATAGCCGAATTCCGTGCCAGTGGGCGATGTGACAACGCTTGTATACACCGGATGCTCGCACATTTCCGGCAGCAGGATGACGCTGTAGTCCTTATGCTCGTCCGCGGTAAAGCCTTCCTGCCGATTGCTGTCCAGCCGCAGCTTGTTATGCAGATTTTCGCCGATATATTTGCCGCAGTAGGCGCGGCGGCTGCCCACGTCCTCAAAGAAATGGATGGTTGTATCCCGTACCAGACAGTTCTTCATCCAGAAATCCTTTTCCTGCTCTTTTTTTACATGGGTGTGGGCCATACCCACCACGCCGCCGGAGTGAACATAGCCGTGAACGGAGGCGTATCCTTGCAGCCGCACGGTGCACTTGGAAATTGTGCCGTAACCGCAGGCCAACAGACCGCCTAGAAATTCCTCGCAGGAGTCGTCCGCCACGGGGTCCGTGGTGATAACAGTCACATCTGTGGTACAGGCTTTTGCCACAATCCGGCCGAAGCCCGCCATGCCCCCGGCACCGAAATTCCGGCCCATGCTTGTCAGCGACAGGATGCCCTGCACGGACACGTTTTCCATGGTGCTGTTCATGCTGTAGCCGGTCAGCCCGCCCAGGAAGGCATTGCCCTTGGTGGTGATGTTGGCGAATTCGTTCAGCAGCGTCAGATTGCTGATTTTCGCGTCCTCGAGAACGGAGAAAAATCCGGCATAATACGTTTCATACTCCTTATGATTGCCATCCACGGAAGTACGCGGGCTTTCTTCATCCAGCCCGGCAAGCGTGATATTGTAGACGGTATGTCCGCACCCGTCCAGCGTACCCGAAAAAGCGAACGGCTTCCACGGTTCCCCCGCCAGATCGATATCATTCAGCAGTTCATACTGACCGGAAGGGTTTGCCGCCATTGCCTCCAGTCCGGCACGGTCCGAAATCCGCGTAATCTCCTCCGCCACGGCACAACCGCACAGCAGTACCGATACCAGGGCAACCAGCAGTACCCGCATGACCGTTTTCATGACATGTCCTCCGATTGTTTTCTTCTGTCTGATTGTACTCTGTTTCAGCCAAAAGGGCAAGAGAAAACGGGGTTTGCCCGTGTATTTTTAAAATATGCTTTTCAAATCAGGCAATTCGTTTTATAATAGAGACAGACTATTATCAATGATTTAGGAGGTTTCCTATGCTTATCTCAACGGATAACGGTACCGCCCGCAATCTTGTCGGCGACATTGAAGCAGTTCGCATGATTGGCGAAGCCGGGTTTAACGGAATCGATTTCACCTTCTACGATATGACACCGGACAGCGACATTCTTGCCCTGCCGGAGCAGAAACGCTACGCGCTGGCAATGAAG
>JAZUDA010000262.1:0-5650 GCA_045639455.1 Clostridia bacterium
TGAAAAGGTGATTAACCTGATCGTGAGCCAGATTTCCAACGCGGTGACCCATGTGACCGGCACGGTCTCCCGCAGGACAAAAAACGATGCTGCGAACTATGTGGGCCTTGCCATCAATATTTTTGTGGCTGCCGTGATGGCGTTCCTATGCTCCTGCTGCATGGGTTGGGTGTTCGTTCATCCGGACGAGAACCCCTGGCGCGCGGCCTGCGACGGCGCGATTGTGTATTTCAAAAACTGGAAGACACTGCTGAAAAACGCCGGCAAGGTCATCCTGATGGCGCTTGTATCGCTGATTGTGATTGGCGGCCTGCTTTTCGGCCTGACCTACGCAGTGACGGATAACATGACCTCCGTGAACATCATTGCCGAGGATCTGACCGCGTTCTGCGCCGAAGAGGAAATGGATATCGCTTTCACCGCCGCCGAGTGGAAGCTGGTCTTCGAAGGCGTCATCGCCTTTATTCTGTGGATTGTTGTTCATTCGACCTTCATCGATCCCTACATCATGATTTCCGTCATGAACCGCTACATGAAGGCCGGTTTGGAGAACCCGCCGGTTCGCACGGAGGACGGAAAGCTGAAGAACCTGTCCAAGGCGTACGGCAAGGCGCTGGCTGGCGCGCAGATGGAATGAAAAAAGGAGAGAATCGCCTATGATTCGCAGAATGGTATCCGTCCTGACGGCGTTAGTGCTGCTGTGCGGCCTGCTGCCCGTGTACGCGGAAGAAACGATTACCGGAAAAACCCTGCCGCTGTACCTGAATTCAACGGCATATGAGGATGAAATCCATTTGGTGTTCCTTGACGGACAGGAGGATATTCCCTACGTCACGGCGGAGGAAATGTGCCGGCTGATGAACCTGATCTGGCATGATTTCGGTGAGGACGGGAATTTCCATGTCACGCTGCAGGATTTGAAGCCGAATGCGCTGCTGGTGCGGGAAAACGGCATCGACGCGTATATCGACTTTGAAAACGGCATGATCAGCTTCGGCCAGTATGACAAGTTCTTCGCCTGGTCCACCGGCGCGAACATGCTGGACGTGGTGTCCATCGGCGGCACGAAGAAGGACGCCGAAGGCGGAGTGGACCTGCTCATGCATGAAAATGTCTTTGAATGCAACGGCAGCGATACCGCCGTCAATCTGCGGGAGTACGGCATTCCCACTCCCGTGGCGGACGGTGTCGGCTATCTGCCCCTGCAGACATTCAGCGACCTGTTTGTTTCCACGGTGGGCATTGCCATGTGCTATAACGGGGAGCTGGTGGCCCTTGCCGCGAACGGCTCCTTCCAGAACGATCTGATGCAGCTGACCGAACTGGGCGAGCTGTACTACGCGGCCCCCGTACGCCCCCGCAGCGAAGCGCTGGCGGAGTTCACCCTGAACGAGCTGTGCCTGGCACTGGACTTCCATTACGGCCTGCAGGAGGAGCACGATATCCACGGCTTCCGGGACTATTTCATCCGTTCCGGCCTCGTGACGGATCTTGCGGACACCGATGCGCAGGTAAGCACCGCCGCCCTGGCGAAGCTGTGCATGAGCCATTTTGCGGACAGCCACAGCGCACTGCTGGCGGCATCCCCCTATATGGATTACACGGAGCCGCTGATGTCCTTTAACGACCTGTCCCTGGGTCAGTTTGAAAGAATCGCCAACATCGGTACGTATTACGCGGCCCGCGTTAAGCTCCTCGGGGAATCCGCGCCGGGCTATGAGGAAATCGGCAATACGGCGTATGTGACCTTTGATTCGTTCTCCATGGATCCTGAAAAAGATTACTACACCGGGGAAACGGATGGGGAATATACCTCCGATACAAGCGACGTAGTCGGCCTGCTGATTTACGCCAACCGGCAGATCCACCGGGAAAACAGCCCCATCGAGAATGTGGTGATTGACCTGAGCAATAACGGCGGCGGTATGGTGGATGTGGCCGTGAGTGTCTGCTCCTGGGCGCTGGGCCTTGCCTCGGTCAATGTGCAGGATATGAACACGGGCGCCAAGTCTGTTACGATGTACTCCTTTGACGCGAACGCGAACCATGTCTATCACGAGTCGGAGGACACAATCAACGGCAAGAACCTGTTCTGCCTGATTTCCCCGCTGAGCTTCTCCTGCGGTAACCTGGTGCCGGCCACCTTCAAGGCCTCCGGCAAGGTGACGCTGCTGGGCAAGGCCTCCACGGGCGGCACCTGCACCGTGCAGGTATTGAGCGCGGCGGACGGCACGCTCTTCTGCGTCAGCGGACGCAAGCGGGTCAACACGGTCAACAACGGCATCTTCTACAGCGTGGACGCGGGCGTGGAGCCCCATTATTACCTGCCCACGGCGGAAATGCTCTACGACCGGCAGCGGCTGACCGACTATATCAACGGCTTGATGTGGTAAAACATCACCGTTCCTCATGAAAAAGCACCCGGTTCCTTTTACGGAGCCGGGTGCTTTTCTGTTTAATTAGAGAATGCCAGCCGTGCGTCAGACGCTCAGCTTCTTCTCCATAATCAGGGCGCTGAAGTAATACGTGACGATAATGATAACTAAACTGATTGCGGAGCGAATCAGGTTTGCCGTTGTGGTGTCGACCATCTCGGGAACAAGCCCGAAAAGCAGACTGAACAGGGCGTTCAACGCCAGAAAAATCAGGAACGCAATCAGCATGCTTCCCTTTTTCTCCTTCAGCACGGAGGATACCATGATGACCGCCAGATACGCGACGGTAATCGTGGACAGCCAGCTGAAAATCATATAGCAGCCGAAGGCAATGATGGACATGGGATCCAGCCTGATGTTGGACATCACGGCGGAAAAGACGGAATTCACCATATCAATCAGCTCGCTCAGAGCCTGAACGTTGTTCTTGATCAAGGTAAAATCAAGGAAGCCCAGCAGACCGAAAAACACGCCGCAGACCAGCACGGAGACACCGTTTTCCAGCACCTTGGCGCCTAAGATTTTGTAGTTGCTGTTGGGCGTCATGAATAGCATGTAGGATTGGCGCGAATTCAGGTCCTTGTGCAGCGTTATCACGCTCTGGATTCCGAACCAAACGATGCTGAAAATCGCCAGCAGAAGCATTAGCAGGGAAGTGACCGTGATGGCCTTGCTGTCTTCCTTGAAGACGCCGTAGCAGAACAGCGCCTCCAGCACCAGGGTAATCGCTGCGACCAGCAGCTTGGACAGGCGGTTTTTGATTGCCTCATATTTGAACAGTTTCAGCATTGCTTTATTCCTCCGCATGTCCGAAAATCTCACGGTACAGATCCGCGATGCTCTTGCCTTCGTTCAGGCGGGTCTCTTCCAGGTTCACCTTGCCTACCAGTCTGCCCTCGCGGATAAACACGGCTTCGTCGGCAATGGCTTCCAGCTCCTCCACCAGGTGGCTGGAAATCAGCATCAGCTTTTCGGGGCCGCAGAATTTGCGGATGCATTCGCGGATTTCATCCCGGGCGAGGAGATCAATCCCGTTGAACGGCTCGTCCAGCATCCATACCTTCGCGTCGCGGGCCATGGTGACGGCAACCTTCATCTTGGCCGTCATACCGGTGGACAGCGAGGAAATTTTCATCCCGGGCTTCAGTTCCATCTGCTCCAGCAGTCGGGAATAGGTCTCCATGGAGAAATCCTCAAAAAAGTCCGCGTAGTATTTGCCGGCGTCGATAACCTTCATCCAGTTGTAGAAATACGGCTCCGTGGAGACGTAGGCAATTTCCTTTCGGCTCTCGATGCCTACCGGCTTTCCGTCGTAGTACACCTCACCGGAGGTGGGCTTCAAAAGCCCGGCGGCCATCTTCATCCAGGTGGTTTTGCCGCTTCCGTTCGGGCCCAGCATGGCACAGATATGCCCCTTGTCCAAAGAAAGAGAAATACGGTCCGCCGCCAGAACGGAACCGAATTTCTTCGTCAGCTCCCTGCTTTCCAGAATCATTCCCTGCATTCCTCAACCTTCTGTCATGATGACATATTTCGATTTATCATCCATACAGCGGAACGGAAGCCCGCGTCAAGCGGTCAATAACGGATATTTACGATTTTTCGCGTCTGATTATTCCTGATTGGGCGTACTTTTTACTGCGGGATACAGGGAAAACACCCGGAACGGGTTGACAAAAAAGATTCCATGATTAAAATATATAAGAAAGAAGCATTTTTACAAAAATGCTTCCCGTCCGGCATAATTGCCGCGGTTTTCCCAATCCTTTTTGTAAAAGGAGGAGACCTATGTTTCTGAAGGTACTGTTGGTAATCCTGTTTTTCGGTATTATGATCGGCGTCGGCTTCTATTGCCGGCGCAGGGCGGCTGACGTTAACGGGTTCGTGCTGGGCGGCCGCAATGTGGGCCCCTGGCTGACGGCCTTTGCATATGGTACAAGCTATTTTTCCGCCGTTATCTTTGTGGGCTACGCGGGTCAGTTCGGCTGGCGCTTCGGTGTGGCCAGCACATGGATCGGTTTGGGCAACGCCTTCCTGGGCAGCCTGCTGGCCTGGAGCATTCTGGGCCGCCGCACCCGTCTGATGACCCAGAAGCTGAGCAGCGCCACCATGCCGGAATTCTTCGGCCGCCGTTTCAACTCCAAGGCGCTGAAAATCGGCGCTTCTGCCATCGTGTTCATTTTCCTGATTCCCTACACCGCCAGCCTGTACAACGGCCTGAGCCGTCTGTTTGGCATGGCGTTCAACATTGACTACAGCGTCTGCGTCATCGTTATGGCTGTGCTGACCGGTGTGTATGTAATCGCCGGAGGCTATATGGCCACCGCCATCAATGACTTTATTCAGGGCATCATCATGATCGGCGGCATTATTGCCGTCATTGCGGCGGTGCTGAATCAGAACGGCGGCTTCATGGGCAGCATGAATGCGCTGAGCCGTGTGACGGACGCGGCGTATCCGGAAATGCAGGGCGCGTTTACCAGTTTCCTGGGGCCGGATCCGCTGGGTCTGCTGGGCGTGGTAATCCTGACCAGCCTGGGCACCTGGGGCCTGCCGCAGATGGTGCAGAAGTTCTACGCCATCAAGAGTGAAAAAGATATTTCCAAGGGCATGATTATTTCCACCGTTTTTGCCGTGATTGTTGCCGGCGGCTGCTATTTCCTGGGCGGCTCCGGCCGTCTGTTCTCCTCCCTGCTGGAGCTGAATCCCGCGGGCGTTCCCGTGGAGGGCTATGATGCCGTTGTTCCCGCCATGCTCAGCGGTCTGCCCGATATCCTCATCGGCATTGTGGTCATCCTGGTACTCAGCGCCAGTATGTCCACCCTGAGTTCCCTGGTGCTTGCTTCCTCCTCCACTCTGACACTGGACCTGCTGAAGGACAACGTGGTGAAGGACATGGACGAAAAGAAGCAGATGAACTGCATGCGTTCCCTGATTGTGGTGTTTATCGTGATTTCCGTGGTGATTGCCATTCTGCAGTACCGGATGAACGTAACCTTCATCGCCCAACTGATGGGCGTAAGCTGGGGTGCGCTGGCCGGTGCTTTCCTGGCACCCTTCCTGTACGGCCTGTACTGGAAGCGTACCACCCGCGCCGGTGCCTGGGCATCCTTCGTGTTCGGCTGCGGCATCATGCTGTGGAATATGCTGTTCAAGAGCACCATGCCCGCGATTCTGCAGAGCCCCATCAACTGCGGCGCGTTCGCCATGCTGGC
>JAZUDA010000263.1:0-9001 GCA_045639455.1 Clostridia bacterium
CCTCCATTCATCTGCATAACGCGCTTGACTATATCGCCAACAATTATTCCACACCCGTCACGGTGGATGAAATCGCTCAGCATCTCGAAATCAGCCGCAGCATGCTGTACCGTCTGTTTATGAAGGAACTGGAGATGAGCCCCAGCGAGTATTTGGCTTCTTACCGGATTCGCAGGGCCACCCAGTTGGTTGAAACGACCAATCTGCCTGTGAAAACCGTATCCAACTCTGTTGGCTTTGACGATCCGTTGTATTTCTCCCGTCGTTTCAAGGAATTGACAGGAAAAAGCCCCTCCGCTTTCTGCAGAGAGGCTCTGGTATCAGACAAGCATATCACGAAAGATTGAGCGCTTGCGCTCCACCATTTCGTCTACCCGACTGGTATATTCACTGATATCGCTTACATTGGGGGCACGCTCTATGCGGCCCTCATTTTCATATATGCGTTTGGACATGGCACCGGCGCCGACAGACAGGATATGGGTGGTTTCCTCCATCATGTCCACATTGTAGACACATTCATAGCCCGGTTTAGCATAGCCCACGTTTTCCTGGTTGCCGGCCATGTATTTCTGCCGGTAAAGGTAGTAGGGCCTTAAACCGAGCTTCATCGCCGTATCATAGCCCATGCGAACCATATGCGCAGTCATGTCGCCGTCCGGGAGCTGCGCATTTTGCAAATGCAGGATACTGGAACGTTTGATGGCCAAAGTATGAACCGTGAGGCTTTCCGGGTGAAGGCGAAGGGCCCAATCCATGGTAACTGCGAAATCCTCAGGGTCCTCACCCGGAAGACCCGCGATAACATCCATATTGATGTGCTCAAAGCTCAGTGAGCGTGCCAACTCATACGCCGCCACGGTTTCAGCGGAGGTATGCGCCCTGCCGATAATCTGCAGAGTGCGGTCATTCATCGTCTGCGGATTGATGGAAATACGATGCACGCCCGCGTCCCGGATGGCCTCCAGCTTTGCCCGGGTGATTGTATCCGGCCGACCTGCCTCTACGGTAATCTCCCCAGCAGCACCAAAATATTTTTGTGTCTGCTCCATAAGAGACGCGAACTGTTCCTCATTCAGGGAGGTGGGGGTACCGCCGCCCATATAGACGGCACGCAATTTCAGCCCGGTTTCCCGGATGATTCGCGCAGTTTCCTCCATTTCGTGGAAAAGCGCCGTCAGATACGGCGGAACCTGCTTTCCCTTCCCGATTTCACCGCTCAGGAAACTGCAATAGGCGCAGCGGGTACGGCAAAACGGAACGCCGATGTACACATCCACAAAGGAGGGATCGGGTTGAGGCATTTCCTTTTGTACGCGAACGATATCAAGCAGCAGCCGTGCCTTTTCGGGGGCCAGGTCAAATTCCTTTTCCAGATGAAGGGCACCCTCTTCGAGGGAATCTCCCAGCCGTTCACGCTCGTACAAAAGCCTGGTTGGGCGGATGCCTGTCAGGCTACCCCAGTCAGGCTGTATGCCGGTCAGCTGCTTCATCAGCCCATAGAGTGTTTTTTTGATAAGACGCTTTTTATAACGTTTTTCCAGTAGCCCGCGCGCGTCCTGTTCGGGCTTTTCATCCGTCATCTCAAACGAGACATCCCCGCAGACAAAGCGACAATGCCAGGAGTTGCCTCGTGTGGTAATGGTATGTTCAAACCGATAATCCGTCTGCGCTTCCTCGTTGACTAAAAGCGTAATCGCTCCCCAAAAAACGCGAATTACATCCGCCATATCGCCGGCAAAACCAACTTCAGAGGTAAAGAGTGCAACGGATTTCATCGGTAATACTGCCTTTCTGTTTCCAATGTGGTTTTGTCTCCGTGACCGGGATATACGATATAATCCCCCTCCAGGTCACGAAGAAGCCGCCTCAGGGAGCGACGCAAGTCGGCCGCACTGCCCAGCGGAAGATCCGTACGCCCGAAGCCCCGGGCGAAGAGTGTATCGCCGGTAAAAAGAAGATCCTCCGCACGGAGGCAAATGCTACCGGGCGTATGACCGGGTGTTTCCAAAGCGGTAAAGCGGATGCCCGCGGCGGTAAACGTATAACCATCAGAAAGAAGGCTCGCCACAGTCTGAATATGAAGCGCCTCGCCAAAGGAGGATGAAGCGTTCCATAAATCATTTCCCGGAAAATCACGGTCGCCGGAGCCGATATAAAACGGGACGTCAATTCCGCACAGCGCGTCCACGCCGCCGATATGGTCAAAATGCCCGTGGGTGGCAATGATAACAGCGGGCTTCCTGCCGGAAGCGCAAAGCGCTTTCGCCACCTCTTCCCCGCCGGGATCAACCACAACACAGTCATTCCTGCCCGGAAGAGACAAAACATAGCAGTTTGCCCCCAATTGCCCGGCGGGAATCGTATCAACACAAATCATCAAAATGTCCTTTTGCTGTCAAGAAGAATCGTCACCGGGCCGTCATTTACAAGGCTGACCTCCATATGGGTTCGAAAACGGCCTGTTTCGACCTGAATCTCTGCGGCGCGCCAAATCGACACCGCTTTTTCATACATGGCGTTGGCGGCCTCAGGCTCCTCCGCATCAAAATAACTGGGCCGGCGGCCACCGCGGGCATCACCCAGCAGGGTGAACTGGCTCACGGCAAGAATGGCACCGCCCACATCCTGTACGGACAGATTCATGACATCTTTTTCGTCCTCAAAGATCCGCAGGTGCATCACCTTATCGGCAATATACTGCAGGTCTTTTTCTGTATCGCCACGCTGAACGCCAAGCAGTACCATGACGCCCTTCGTAATCTCGCCTGTGATCTCGCCGGAAACCTCGACCTTTGCCTTGCTGACACGCTGGACAACCGCTCGCATAAAATTTTCTCCCTTACATGCCTGTACCGCGGTGAACCGCGATTACGTCGCTGCGGTTTTCCAGCGCCTTGATCAAGCTGTTCAGCTGACCGCGGCTGGTTACCTGCAGCATCATGGAAATCATACTGGACTTGCCCTTCTGAATAATACGGGCGCTGGCAGCGGAAATAGGCACATTCATATCGCCGATACACGCGGCAAGCTGCGCCAGAAGGCCGACATGGTCATTGGCCTCAATCTGAATACCTGCATTAAAGGTGCCCATATTGTCGGACTCGCTCCAGGAAACGGGAATCCGCCGTCCGTCGTCGCCCTTTGGGCAGTTCGCGCAATCGGCCTTATGGACCGTCACGCCGCGCCCGCGGGTAATAAAGCCCACAATATCGTCCCCCGGAATGGGGCTGCAGCAGCGTGCGAAGCGGACAAGCATGCCGCCCTCGCCGTTGACATAGATGCTGTTGGTGGGCTTGCCGTGATGTTCCTGCTGGACAGGCGTTGCAGGAGGAAGCTCCGGCTCCTTGGGAGGCTCGCGCAGATGCTGTTCCTCCAGCATACGGCTGACAACGTATGCAGCCGTCAGGCCGCCGTAACCCACCGCGCAATAAATATCTTCAATATCTGCGAAAACGTATTTATTCAGAATCGGTTCATAGTTCTCTGGCTTGACCAAAAGCCCCATCTGTACACCGCGCTTTTTGCACTCGCGGTCAATCATTTCTTTGCCCAGCGCTATATTTTCGCCCTGGCGTTCACGCTTGAAGTACTGGCGTATTTTGGTGCGAGCCTGCTGTGTGGTAACGATTTTCAACCAGTCCATACTGGGGCCCTTGGACGAGGCGGACGTAATGACCTCCACCCGGTCGCCGGTCTGGAGCACCGTGTCCAACGGAACGATTTTGCCGTTCACGCGGACGCCTGTACACTGATTGCCGACGGCGCTGTGAATGCGGTACGCGAAATCCAGCGGCGTCGCGCCACGCTGCATGGAGATAATGTCGCCCTTGGGAGTAAACAGGAATACTTCCTCGCTGAAAAGGTCCGTCTTCAGGGAGTTCACAAACTCCTTCGAGTCCCTCGTCTCGCTCTGCCAGTCCAGAATCTGACGAAGCCAGTACAGTTTATTATCAAGATCCGAGGAAGACGCGCCCTCTTTATAGCGCCAGTGGGCCGCAATGCCGTACTCGGCAATGCGATGCATTTCCCAGGTACGAATCTGCACCTCAAAGGGCATGGGCAGCAGCCGTCCGCCCATGACGGTGGTATGCAGAGACTGGTACATGTTGGCCTTGGGAACAGAAATATAATCCTTGAAACGGTTGGGCATCTGATTCCACAGAGTATGCACGATGCCCAGCACCGTATAGCACTCCGGGATGGTATTCACAATGACCCGGATGGCAATCAGGTCGTAAATCTGTTCAAAGGGCTTATTCTGCATCACCATCTTGCGGTAGATGCTATAGATATGCTTCGGACGGCCGTCAATATCGTAATGGATGCCGGTTTCGTCCAGCTTGTTGCTAAGTTCATCGATGACCAGGCGGATACTCTTCATCCGCTCCGCCCGCTCCTCCCCAACCATCTGCGCGACCCGCTCATAGCCCTCCGGGTCAAGATACTTCAGGGACAGGTCCTCCAGCTCGGACTTGATGCTGTACACGCCGAGACGATGTGCCAGAGGGGCGTAGATATCCAGCGTCTCGCGGGCAATGGCCTGCTGACGCGCCGGGGACTGAAAGCGCAGGGTGCGCATATTATGAAGACGGTCAGCCAGCTTAATCAGCACCACGCGAATGTCCTTGCTCATCGCCAGGATCATTTTTCGCAGAGACTCGGCCTGCTGCTCTTCCTTATCGGCGAAGTCCAGCTTCTTCAGCTTTGTCACGCCATCCACCAGCCGGGCTACCTCATCGCCGAAGTTTTCCCGGATTGTGTCAAGCGTAACATCCTCACAATCCTCTACCGTATCGTGAAGAAGGCCCGCGGCCACAGTGGGGGCATCAATCATCAGCTCGGTCAGGGTTGTCGCCACGCAGACAGGATGGACAAAATAAGCTTCACCGCTTTTCCGTTTTTGCCCCTCATGGGCTTTTTCGGCAAAGTGATACGCCTTTTCCACAAGCAAGTAGGAATCATCCGATGCTGACTTGCGGATTCGGGCAGTCATCTGCTCCAGCGTCATGACATCCTGCGTATTGTAGTCTGCCATTGCAACCCCTCCCTTTTATGAATTTCGCAAGAACAGTATACCATACTTTGCAAGAAAAAGCGAAAAAAGTTTTTATTGTGCCGTGCGGTAGTACCGGACAATCCTGCTTTCTTCCGTTTTGCACTTGCGGACAGGCAGCACGGTCACATTGAACGGCTCGTCGGTAAAGGTAATCAGGCGCAAATCCTCCAGCACGCACAGAGCGGTCAATGATTGCGCCAAGGACAAACCAACGGCATCGGCAAAGCGGGACAGGTCCGTATAGCCTCCTCTGCAGGCCACATACACCGCCCGGAGCTGCTCATCCGTCAGATTGTTCTCCGCCCGCATTTGCAGCAGAACGTCCGAGTCAGGCAGGGTGACCACCTCATCGCACTTTTCGCGAAGACGGCTTGCTTCGCCCGGCCAGGCCTCGCCGTCCAGCAGCACAATCCTGCTCCACCCGGCCGGGATTTTTTCCGGCACGGGCAGAATAACAAACGTGGGATAGCCGTAGCAATGCTCCGGTGCGCCGATGGCCACATCCGTGCAATCGGGAAAATTGGAGAGAAAGTCAACCGCCGTTTTCCGGCAATGGGCAATATAGAGTTCTCCCCTGCTGATTTCCACCGGAACATCGCAGGCGCCGGCCTTCTCGGCCCCGATATCGGATGAAGTAATTCCTTTTGCGAATTCTTCGGCAAAACGCCATTCCGGCATTTTTTCAATCCGTTCCCGCCAGAGCGCCGTGCTTTGTTCCGCCCCCTTCACCTGAAGCTGAAGCGTAGTAGAACCGTTCCATGTGTTGGCATCCGGGGCGAAGGCAAGGTCGAAACGGGACGGGAGGTTATTCACCAACGTGCCGTGACCGAACCAGATACATTTGAACGCTTGTTCCCTGCCCAATACGTTAAGAGAAAGCGTGTTGCCGTCCTTCCCGATTGCGCGAGCGCTGATCAGATTGCAGTCCCGCATCAGAAAGACGGGGTTAGGGTTGCCCTCGCCGAAGGGAGCGAGCATATTCAGCGTCCTCACCGTGTCCAAAGAAAGGTCTTCGTCATTAATTTCGGCATCATATTCCTGCAGCGGAAAGAACACTTCCTCCGGCGTGGAGGAAAGCACTTCAAAATTCAATACTTCCCTCAGTTTAGGGATATCTTCGGTTCGAATTGTAAGCCCTGCCGCCATTTCATGGCCGCCGAAACGCACAAACATGGACGAGCACCGGCTCAGCATTTCATGAAGATTAATCCCGCGGATGGAGCGCGCGCTGCCCACGCTGAAGCCGTCCTCCCGATGGGAAAGTGCGATGGTGACACAGTGGTATTTTTCCGCCAGTTTCCCGGCGGCAAGCCCGATGATGCCTGGATTCCAATCGTCTCCTTCCACAATGAGGCAGGGATAACGAACAAAATCGTTCTTTTCGGCCTGTTCGATGGCCTGGGCAACGATTTCAGCCTCTATTTTTCGCCGATGCGTGTTTTCCTCTTCTAATTCAGCCGCGATAGAAGCCGCCTCATTCGGGTCATCCGTTGTCAGCAGCTCTACGCCCTTGACGGCGCTGGCCATTCTGCCGACCGCGTTCAGGCGGGGCGCCAGCTGAAACGCGACCTGCGTTGATGTAGGAATATCTTTGATGCCCGCTTTTTCCATCAGGGCAGAAATGCCCGGACGTTTCATGTCAGGTATCATTGCAAGGCCATGCGTTACAATAACCCGGTTTTCGTCAATCAGCGGCACCAGATCCGCTACCGTCGCCAAAGCCGCCAACGGCAGACATGCATTCAAGCCCTTCGTTCCAAGCAGCGCGTGGCATACCTTCAGTGCCACACCCGCCCCGCAGAGCCTGCGGAAGGGATACCCGCCAAGCAGCGGATTGAGAACCGCGTCCGCGGGAGAAGGAGTGGGGGCAAGCTGGTGATGATCGGTCACAATCACCCTCATACCAAGCGAACGGGCCAGCCTTACTTCCTCATGGTTTGTGATTCCGCAGTCAACGGTAAAAAGAACGCCGCAGGATTGCGAAAGTACCCGAATCGCGTCTTTGTTCAGCCCGTAGCCCTCATCCTGCCGGGAGGGAATATAGAATGTGTACGCGATTCCCATGGCCTTGCAGGTCTCAATCATGATGGACGAAGCACACATACCGTCCACATCATAATCGCCGTAGATTGCCACACGAGTTCCGTTATCCTTCGCCTCCAGCAAGATGGAAACCGCCTTCTGCATATCCTGCATCAACATCGGAGGATGAAGCCGCTCCGTTGAGGGATGAAGGAACGCGTCCGCTTTTTCCGGGCTGTCAACGCCCCGGGAAACAAGAATACGGCAAAGCCATTCGGGATAATCCCCCACATATGGCAGAGGCGAAGGAAGCTGTGAACGGGGCACAAACCGCAGCATACGAAAACCACCTTTGAAATGATGTAAAAAAGAGATGCAAAGGGACGGTACGCCCCTCTGCATCTCGATGAAACAAGAGAATCAGGCTTTCTTCTTTGCCTTCTTGGCACCGAAGAGCTTCTTTCCGCCGATCTTGTCCTCCAGGAAAGCCCACACATAACCGTTGATCATGTTGGCAGAATATACGCCGGACAGGATACCGATAATGATGGGAAGTGCAAACTCACGGATGGAGTTCACGCCCAGCACGTACAGGGCAACCATGGTGACCATGGTGGTCAACGTGGTGTTGATTGTACGGCCCAGAGACTGCTTCACGGACAGAGAGGTGATATCGGTCATGCTCATCTCGTTGGCGTGGAGCTTGCGATTCTCACGGATACGGTCGAAAATCACGATGGTGTTGTTGATGGAGTAGCCGACGATGGTCAGCATAGCGGCAATGAAGGAGCTGTTCATCTGAATGATGGAGCGCAGCAGCACCATGAAAGCCAGCATCATCAGCACGTCATGAACCAGACCAATCACAGCGGACAGGCCGGAGCAGAAGTCAAACCTGAAGGCAATATAGACCAGCATCAGGACAGAAGCCAGGATGACGGACCAAATGGCGTTGGACACCAGCGTGCGGCCGGCAACAGGGCCAACGTAGCTGACATTCACGTTTTCGGTGTCCATCTCGGTGTACTTCTCGGTCAGAATCGCGGTCAGGTTGTTCTGGAATTCCTGCACGGAATCCTCGCTGTCCAGGGTGGGAACGCGAATCTGGAGCTCGGTCTGGGCATCGCCGGCCTTGCTTACCTGATAGCCGGAGAAGCCAAGGGAATCGATGGCGGCGTTCACGTCCGCCACTTCAAAGCTGGAATTCATCTTGTAGGACATGGTCAGACCGCCGGCAAAGTCGATGCCGTAGTTCACGCCCAATCCGCAAATGGACAGGATCAGGGCCAGCACCATAATGGCGGCAGAGACGCACAGGCAGATTTTCGCTGAACGTTTCATTTACTCTTCCTCCTTTACGACGGCTTTGCCCGAATAAAGCTTGGGGGTACCGACCAGGTTGGTCAGATGGGTCATGATGAAGCGGGTTACGATGATAGCGGTGAACATGGACACGATAACGCTCAGCAGCAGGGTGGTTGCGAAGCCCTGAACGGTACCGGTACCGAAGATCAGCAACACGATTGCAGCGATGATGGTGGTCACGTTGGCATCGATAACAGCGCTCATGGCGTTCTTGAAGCCGGCCTTCAGGGCGCCCTTCACGGAACGGCCGCGGGCCAGTTCCTCGCCGAAGCGCTCGAAGATAACAACGTTGGCGTCAACAGCCATACCGATACCGAGAACCACACCGGCGATACCGGCCAGGGTCAGCTGGATACCGGGCAGAACAGCCATCAGGAAGAATACCAACAGGATGTAGATGAACAGGGCCAGGTCAGCCGCCAGACCGGACAGACGGTAGCAGATAATCATGATCAGCATAACCAGCAGGATGCCGATGATGGCAGCCTTGACGGAGGTGGACAGCGCGTCTACGCCCAGGGTGGCGGAAACGGTATCAACCTTCTGCTGAACCAG
>JAZUDA010000264.1:0-1816 GCA_045639455.1 Clostridia bacterium
TTCTCGGTCCACATGCCAACGGTGGACTGCACATCCCCACCGAGATTCACGGACAACGTGTAATTGCCGTCCTCTGCCAGCGTCAGTGTCAGGGAGCAGCTGTCAGCCGCAAACTGCAGCATCTCCTCCGATATATCTTCATCTGCCGCGAAATACGCGGCAATATCCCTGAAATTGACGCATTTCCAAGCGCCCGCGACATTGCGGCTGTCCACTATGACTTCCACGACAGGTTCTTCCACAGCCACGGCGACATCTGCGGTAGCCGCTTCTTCTGCCAGAGTGACTTCCACGACAGGTTCTTCCACTGCCACGGCGACATCTGCGACGGGTTCTTCCGCTGCTGCGGTGACTTCCGGCTCAACTGCGGGGGTTTCCGTGCCGGTTTTGCCGAAGGCATAGGTGACTCCGTTTGCGGTCAGCATCAGCTGCCCGTTTTCCCACCGGGCGAGGGAGATTTTTCCGCTTTCGGCGGTAAGGGTGTACTGCTCCTTGTTTTCGGCCCAGCAGCCTGTCTCCACGGCGGTCTTTCCCGTGATGGTCATCGTCATGCGGTAGGTTCCGTCCGTGTACAGTTCCATTACATACGCGGCACCCTCAGCCTTTTGCATCAGCTCTTCCATGGCGCCCTCCGAAAGGCCCCTTTCCGTGCCGTAACTTTCAAATGCTTTTGCTATATCCGCGCATTCCCAGGTGCCTGCCGGTTCCAATCCGGCGGGGACCGTCTCAGCGGCGGGGGCGAGATCGCTGCTTTCCGTCATATCGGTCAGAATACTCATCAGCAAAGTGGTTTCTTCCTCGCTGCAGGCGGTGAGCATGAGGATCAGCGCGGTGATGATGAACATCGCGATGGCTGTTTTCCAAACTTTTTTCATACGCGGTTCTCCTTCTCGTAATGGATTTGTGCCTTTCGTGTCGGTGCACCCTTGTCCGTTTCCCTTTTTATCGGGAAAAGCACAAGGGTGCAAAGTGCCCCGGCGGGAAATGGCGCATGTTTCTCCGGCCGGGGCCAATGAACGGGAATGATGTTATCAGGGCAGATAGAACAGATGCGTTTCATCCGTTACAGCGGGTTCTTCGGCGGGCAGAACGTCTTCCAGCAGTTCGTCAATGGAAAGGACGGGCTCGGTGACCTCATCCACCGCTTCTTCAACCGCTTCTACAGTTTCAACCGCTTCTACAGCTTCTTCAACCGCTTCTGCGGCTTCTTCAACGACCGGTACTTCTTCGGCAGGCTCCTCAGCCTCGAAGGAATCCACTCTTTCATAATGGAAAGAATTGAGTGAGAGATGCCTGATGCACTCGCTGCCGGGCAAAACGGTGAAATACAGTGCATCCTTGTCGCAATATTCAAGGGAATCATCCGCAAATCTGGCAGTCTTTGAACGGATGCTGACGCTTGTCAGGTTCTTGCAGTTGCTGAACGCCTTGGAGCCGATACTCGTCACAGTGGAGGAGATATCCGCCTCGGTCACATAGGCATAGGGCTGACCATTGTGACCGTAATCGCTGAGGGAGGCTGTTTCAAACAAATGTGCGGGAACCTTTTTGACACCCTCTCCGAAGATGACCTTCAAGCCGGTTACAGAGGAGGAACCTGCGCCGGAGAAAACGCCTGCCCCTTTGTCTTTACTGTAGATATTAACTTCGGGCACGGCGCAATCCACCGCGTTGAAGTAGATTTCATTCAGCTTCACGCAGCCTTTGAAGGCCTCGCCGCCCAGCTTCGCCAGACTGGTGGGAAGGGTGATTTTTTTAAGGGAGATGCAATCTACGAAGGCACCGACGCCCAGTGCTGTGAGAGGAACAGGGAAAT
>JAZUDA010000265.1:0-9463 GCA_045639455.1 Clostridia bacterium
CCACAGATTCATCGCCCACATACACACGGCCCTCGCTGACCGTGGCCTTGACCACGTTCATGCAGGGGGAACCGATGAACTTGGCGACGAAAACATTGGCGGGACGGTTGTAGATTTCATCGGGGGTGCCCTGCTGCTGAATGACGCTCTTGTCCAGAATGACGATGCGCTGGCCAACGGTCATTGCCTCAATCTGGTCGTGCGTAACATAAATGAATGTGGGCTGATAAACCTCGTGAATCTTGACCAGCTCGGCACGGGCAGCGGTACGCAACTGGGCGTCCAGGTTGGACAGCGGCTCGTCCAGCAGGAAGAAGGGAGCCTTCTTCACCAGTGCGCGACACAGGGCAACACGCTGGCGCTGGCCGCCGGACAGCTGACGGGGCAGACGGTCCTTGTACTCGGACAGGTTCAGAATGTCCAGTGCCCAGTCGGTCTGGGCGTCGCGCTCGGCCTTGGGAACCTTGGCGATTTCCATACCGAACTGGATGTTGCGCTTGACCGTCATGTGGGGGTACAGCGCATAGTTCTGGAAAACCATGGCCACATTGCGGTCACCGGGGTCCACATCGTTCATGCGCTGTCCGCCCATGTACAGATTACCGCGGGTAACGGTCTCAAGACCGGCAATCATCCGCAGGATGGTACTCTTGCCGCAGCCGGAGGGCCCCAGCAGAATCATGCGCTGTCCGGAGGGAATGGTCAGGTTCAAATCGGCAATTACGTTGTTCTTGCCATCATAGCTTTTGTAGACATGATCGAATACGATATCATTCACGCCGCTCATTTTCTATTACTCCTTTATACCGGAACTCATGAAGGTACTGATAATAGTACGCTGGGCGAAGAGATACAGCACCAGAGGAAGCGCGATGGAGATGGCTGCCAAGGCCATGACATTGCCCCAACCTGTACTGCCTTCAGTACCGCTGTAATACTTGGTAGCCAAGGTGATGGTCTGAAGCTCGTTACTGCGCAGAATCAGCAGAGGCCAGAAGTACTCGTTCCAGGAATTGACGAAGAGGAAAATTGCCATTGAGACGACAGAAGGCCGAACCAAAGGAAGGACAATCTTGGTCATGCAGGTCATATGCGGGACCTTGTCAAGCCGTGCGGCTTCAATCAGCGACTTGGGCACACAGCGCATGGCCTGACGGATACGGAAGATGGCGGTCGCGTCTGCCAGCTGGGGCAGGACAACGCCAATCAAGGTATTGATTAGGTTCAGCTTGCTCAGCGTCAGGTAGTTGGGCAGCATGATGACCGAGAAGGGAACGAACATGGTGATAACGAAGAAGTAGAAGATTCTGCCGGTATGCTTGTTGGGAATGAACACCAGACCGTATGCCGCCAGGATACTGGTAATCATCTTCACGGTCATGGTCAGGCCTGCCACAAACAGGGAGTTCAGCAGCAGGCGGGGAACATCCAGCTTCGTCAGAACATTGTTGTAGTTGGTGGTAATCCATTTCTTCGGCAGCAGCTGGATGCCGCAGGTGAAGATATCCTTTAATTCTTTGAAGGAACTGAAGAACATATAGAACAGCGGATACAGGAAGATGCATACGACCAGAATCAGCACAAGGTGCCAGAATCCCTGCTTGACACCGTGGCGGAAGCGTCTCAGATTAGTTTTCATAATGCACCTTCTTTTCCAGGGCCTGGTAGAGGATTACAACAAACAGAACCAGAATCAAGGTCAGGATGGCCGCGGCGGCGGCACGTCCGGACTGGAAGTTCTTGAACGCGTATTCGTAAATCTGGTATACCACGTTGGTACTCTTGTAGTTCGGCCCACCTGCTGTAATGACGCTGATGGGCGTGAATACATAGCTCAAGGCGTGGGAGAATGTGACAACGAACACGTAGAAGGCAGTAGAGGAGGTCAGCGGGAAAATGATCCGCCAGAAAATCTTGAATTTGGAGGCTTTTTCCAGCTTGGCGGCTTCAATCAGCTCTACGGGGACCTCCAGGATGGCGGCGAGGAAAATAATCAGGTTGTAGCCGAAAATCTTCCAGGTGGCGACCATCGCGATGACAAACAGTACATATCCGCCGGTATTCATCCAGTTCGGCCCCTTGATGCCAATCGATTTCAGCAAGGCATTGACAGGACCTGTCATGAAGTTGAACACGAAGGACATAATGACGGAACAGACAGCCAGGGAAATCAGGCTGGGGAAGAACAGGATAGAACGGTATACCTGCTGTCCTTTGTCCACCAGATGAACCATAGCGAAGGAAATGAAGTAAGGGAATACGAGGCAGGTAATCAGCAGAATCACAATATACACGCCGGTGTTCTTCAGACTCTGCAGGAATGGCCCATCGGAAAACAGGTTAATGTAATTCTGGAACCCCACATATTCCTTGTCCGGGCTGACCATATTCCAGTCCAGGAAGCTGAGATAGATGTTGTAGAGCACGGGCCATACAACAAAAATCAGAAACGCAATTGTCGCCGGTGCAAGGAAGAGCGTGAAGGCAATCGCGTTGCGGCGCTTTTTGTTCGCCTTGCGCACAATCCGCCTTTCCTCCTCACGGGCAATCAGCTCCTGACGCCTTTCCTCCCGCTTTGCTTCTTTTTCAGTCACGGGTTTCATCCCTCCCCTTTTTCCGAATGCAGGGGAAATAGTCATAGACCCCCTGAAAACATTCGGTAAAAAATTAATCCTCAAAAAATGGGATTATACTTTACCTAATTATACCTTGACTATCACAAAAAGTCAACCGAAATCTTGCAAACGGGTCCAAATGATGGTATTATCCTTTCAGAAAGAAGGGACAATTTTCAAGCTTTCCGCGTATTCGAGCTGCGGATTATGAAAGTGTAACAAGCATAATGAATGAAAGGAAATCGGCAAAATGGAACGGATGATCACGTATGAAAACCTGCCCCGCTTCGCCTACAGCAACGACCGGGAGATCAAGGGCCGCATTCGCGCGGTGGTGATTTGTTTTTTCGGCCTGGGGAAGACCGTCATGCTGGATGAGCCCAACGAGGACGCGCTGTTTTTCGCCGCCCGCGATGTGGTATGGCTGTATCCCTACAACAATCCCTGGTGCTGGATGAACCGCCAGGCAGTGTCCTACACCGATGAATGTGTGGAGGCTATTTTTGACCACTACCGTCTGCCGGATACCACGCCCGTCATTTCCACCGGCGGCAGCATGGGCGGGCAGAGCGCCCTGACCTATATGGCCTATGCCCGGCGCACACCCGCGGGCTGCGTGGTCAATTGCCCGGTGTGCGACCTGCCCTATCATTTTACGGAGCGGCCCGACCTGCCCCGCACCCTGTACAGCGCCTTCGGCACCTATGACTGCGGCATGGAGGAGGCGCTGCGTTCCGCCTCGCCCCTTCACCTGGCGCAGGAGGGGCGTATGCCACGCGCCGCCTATACCGTTTTCCATTGCGGGGATGACCACGCGGTGAATATCCATCAGCATTCGGACCGCTTTGTGGAGGAAATGCGCAAAACGCGGGACATCGAATACGTGGTCGTGCCCGACCGGGATCACTGCAAGCTGGGGCCGGAGTACTACCCGCAATATCTGTCCGCCATGCTCCGCGCGGCGGGTATCGGCGAGTAAGGAGGAAAAGCCATGACGCGAACCTTTACCGAAACCCTGCAGACCCCGGTGGCGGGCAGCTGTGACGTATTCGTGCTGGGCGGCGGCATTGCCGGCATCAGCGCGGCGCTGGCGGCGGCCCGCATGGGGAAAAAGGTGCTGCTGTGCGAGAAAAGCTTTATTCTGGGCGGTCAGGCTACGTCGGGCCTGGTGGCCATTTATCTGCCGCTGTGCGACGGTATGGGGCGGCAGGTATCCTTCGGCATCGCGGAAGAGCTGCTGCGGCTGTCCGTCAGCGAGTGGACCGACGGCAAGCGGGGCGTGGAAAACTGGCTCCGCGGTAACGATCCGGCCCGCCGGACCGAAAAGGATCACCGGTTCGATGTGGAGTTCAACCCCCAGCTGCTTGCCCTGCAGACGGAGCAGCTTTTGCTGGACAACGGCGTGGAAATCCTCTACGGCACGTCCGCCGCGGCCTGCGTCCGGGAAGGGAACCGCATCACGGCAGTGATTACGGAAAACAAGACGGGCCGCCGGGTGTACACGGCAAACACGTTCGTCGATGCCTCCGGCGACTGCGACCTGGCGTTCTTCTCCGACACGCCGACCGTGGAGTTCCGGCAGGGCAATATTTTGGCGGCCTGGTATTACTTCCTGCAGGACGGCGCGTCCCGCCTGAAGATTCTGGGCTGCTCCGATATCCCTGACGAGGACAAGACGAACGGAAAGACGGGCCCGGAAAAGCTGGTCGCCCGGCGTTTTCTGGGGCTGGACGGAAAGGAACTGTCCGAGATGACGGTGCTGTCCCATCAGTCCATGCATCGTGATGTGCAAAGCCGCATGCGGACAGACCCCGCGGCAATCCCCGTGACCATGGCCACCATCCCGCAGGTGCGCATGACCCGCCGCATCGCGGGCGCGGTCACCATGGATACGAAGGATGCCCACGTCCCCTGCGAACACAGCGTGGGCATGGTGTCGGACTGGAAAAAGCGTGGTCCGGTGTATGAGGTGCCCTTTGAGGCGCTGTACTGCCCGGATACGGTGAACCTGATCTGCGCGGGCCGCTGCGTGTCCAATACGGACGCCATGTGGGACATCATGCGGGTGATCCCCTGCTGTGCCGTGACCGGCGAGGCTGCCGGAACCGCCGCCGCCATGGCGGATGACTTCACCCGGCTGTCCGTGCCGGAGCTGCAATCCGTGCTTCGGAAAAACGGGGTCGTTATTCACGAGAGTGAGCTGTAACCCGTTATCAATGAAAAAACGCCTCACCGCGGATATGGCTTTTGCGGTGAGGCGTTGATTTTTTTACTGTTATACGAAATTCATTTGAACAACTGGTTCCAGGCGTTGGCAAAGCCGGATGTGTCGTTCATCGTGAAGGTATAGGTTTCGATAGAGCGGTCATCGCGCTCGAAGTAGAAACTTAACTGTCCGTTTTGTTTGAAAGCGTTTTTGATTTTTGTGGCGTCGGAGGAGGAGAAATACAGCCGGTCACCGCTTGAATACAGGGTGGCGGTCATGGAGACACGTGTGCCATCAGCCTGCCTCATTGTGACGTTGTAGTACGTTGCGGAAATGCTGTTTCCCTTGACGCGATTGTTTCCGTACTCAAAGAGCGAGATGGCCAAACTGTCGTTGTCAATAATCCAACGGGCCTTGAGTGTTGCCCGGGTAGCCGCGCTGTTATTGAAAGAACCCACCAAATCATCCGCGTTATTTGTGATATATCCGTCTGTAGTGGGCAGGTTAAATTCATCAACATAATAGTTGATTTTCCACATGCCGGTATAGGACGGGTCAAGACTTGCGGGTTTCGGTGTTGGCGCAGGGGAAGGCGTGGCGGCCTTGGCGTTAAGCAACTGGTTCCAGGCGTTGGCAAAGCCGGATGTGTCGTTCATCGTAAAGGTATAGGTTTCGATAGAGCGGTCATCGCGCTCGAAGTAGAAACTTAACTGTCCGTTTTGTTTGAAAGCGTTTTTGATTTTTGTGGCGTCGGAGGAGGAGAAATACAGCCGGTCACCGCTTGAATATAGGGTGGCGGTCATGGAGACACGTGTGCCATCAGCCTGCCTCATTGTGACGTTGTAGTACGTTGCGGAGCTGCTGGTTCCCTTGACACGATTGTTTCCGTACTCAAAGAGCGAGATGGCCAAACTGTCGCTGTCAATAATCCAACGGGCCTTGAGCGTTGCCCGGGTAGCCGCGCTGTTATTGAAAGAACCTACCAAATCATCCGCGTTATTTGTGATATATCCGTCTGTAGTGGGCAGGTTAAATTCATCAACGTAGTAATTAACCTTCCATATGCCGGTATCGGTGTCGGTTTTTGCCGTTGCTGTGGGTGTGGCAGTGGGAGCCTTCGTGGGTACAGCTGTAGGCGTTGTCGTGGGAACGGGCGTGGATTCCGGCGTAGGAACAGGTGTGGGAACGGGCGTGGGTTCCGGCGTGGGAACGGGCGTGGGAACGGGTGTGGGTTCCGGCGTGGGAACAGGTGTGGGCGTGGGTTCAAGCGGGTAAGGCAGACTCAGTTCACGATATAAATCACGCAGTTCCGCGTCGGATACCCTGCCGCTGCTGACAGCAAAGCGAAGGACAGCGGTGCTGACAGGCGTACCGTTTTGAAGCGATGCGCGGATTTCATAATATTCATCACTGTGTGAGGTCTGATTTTCCTCTTCCGCAGGGTACAAAGCGCTATAGGATTCCAAAAGTGAACGGGTACCGCAGGGACGGTTATCGTAGGAAACATACAGCGTAAGAGCGGAACAATAGCAGGTATCGCCGAATTGCTGAACAAGCAGATAGATATGATCCGTTACATAAAAGGAACCGTCAGCGGCACGGTTAGGATAGATATCCTGATGCCATTCGCCTGATTTGATGGGAATCTCGCGGATAACATATTCACCGCTGATTCGGTTGCCATCCATTTCGTAGAATGCAACCGCGTTGGGCAGGGCATCGTCAGACAAAACAACAGAGCCGATCTTTTTGCCTGCGTCTTCCTGCAGCTGTTGATATCCCTTTTCCGGAACGATGACTTCCACCACCGCGCCGGTATTTCCGCCGCGGAGGGCCATATCCTCTTTAAAACTGCCGGGGAAAGAGGATACATTGAACCAGGTGTCACCGATTTGCATTTCATTCAATTCGCAGTTTTCAAAACGTGCCATGGCATTATTCCTATAAACCACGTTATTGACGGCGATGATTCCATCGGCTTCCGGAAAAAAGGAAAAGTCTTCTTTTCCTATGATACAGCGGGGTGCTGTTTTCCCATAAGTTTCAAACAGAGAGGCAATGTCCTGAGGCGCATCACCATAAGTCAGAGCAAGGGGCAAAAAACTGCTGTCAAGATAGCTGCCGCTGCACAGAGAACTCTCCAGAAAATCGTACCACTCACTATGATAAGAACCTTCAGCCAGTCCGCAACACACGACGCAAAGGCACACGATAACGGCAAGCAGACAAGTGTGAGTTTTCTTCATAACGCTACTCCTGTTCACTAACGAGATTACCTTTCTGATTCGGTTTGAAGATGATGGAATGAAGATCACCACGGAAAGTATAACATAATGCGCTTATCATTTCAACCGGTAGAGCGTGATGGGATCGCGCAAATTAAGAATCCCTGACGGTCTTTATCCGGCAGGGATTTCAGAGTTTGCTCATTTGTCTTACTCTTCCTCGTCATCCGCGTATTTCATTGCCAGGAAGCCAAGTCCGGTGCCGACCGCGCAGCTGCCGAGGAATGCCAGTGTGAGGAGTCCCAGGAAACCGCCGTTTACGTTCTCCAGTTCATTGTCGTTCAAAACGGTCACGTTTTTCAGAGTGTTCTCGTTCTTCATTGTGATTCCCTCCTGTTGTTTTTCTTGCTTTTATCCGGCACTTTTGTCGGACACCTGTATATACGAAACGATGTACAGAGTGGCTACAGAAAAAATAACGCGGTCTGATGAAGCCACGGTGTCACGCGCACTCTTATCCGGAATACGTTTTTACCCGCACAGCGGTCGCGCGCCGGCGCTGATCAGGATACGGTTGATCTCGGGCAGGCGCAGGTGATACAGCGTGGCCATGGCGGTGCGGTACAGCGTGTCCTCTTTTGAGCCGGGGGTATAGCTCCGCCCGGCCTGCTGCATCATGATTTTTGTATACCGGGGCGGCAGGTGCAGCCCGGCGCACAGCGCCAGCAGGCCGCGCAGCTTGGGTACGCCCAGCCCCCGACGGTACTGGCTGATGGCGGACTCGCTGTACCCCGTTCGCTCCGCCAGCGTTTCCGTCGTTACATGCTGACGCTCCATCATGGCGATCAGCAGCCTGTCAAAGGGCAGTGCGGCAAGCTCCGCCAGCTGCTCCTCCTCCTGAACGGCCTGCCCGAAGCGGACGTACAGCTCCGCCAGCTGCTGCTCCTCTTCCTCGGTCAGGTCCAGATCCACATCCCGTTTTTCCAGCCCCACGCCCCGGTCACGGCGAACCTGTTGTATCCGCAGGCAGCATTCCTCCATGCTCCGCGTTGCCAGGGGTGTCAGCGCGCCATCTTCCACGTATGCCGGCAGGTTCAGGCAGAAAAGATCCTGCAGGTATACGTATACGCCCATCTCAAGCAATGCCAACAGCACCGGACGTGTGGCGCACAGCCGGGCGGCATCGCCGAAGGGCAAGCGAAAAAACTTTTCGCGGGCGGAGGCGGCATCAGCCGCTCCAGACGGGCACGGGCATCGTCCAGCGACACGCCGAAGGCGGCGGACACCCGAGCTTCCGGATATTTGCGGCCCCAGTCGGTGCTGAGCATGGCCTTTTCAGGCATGGCAAGCTCCAGCGTGAAGCGGCGGGCCGCCTCCTCCAGGCGGGAAACCTCCTCCTCATCCCGGGGCGACACGGCGCTGAAGGACAGGAATGGCAGGTCGCGCAGGCAGTGGGCCAGCTCGTGCAGCAGCACTTCCTCCCGCTTCGCCCGGCGGCGCATGATGGCGTCGTCATCCAGCACCACCTCGACCCCGCCTTCGCCGAAGCAGGTGCGCCCCAGCGTTTCGCCGCCCACGGAAAGCAGACCGCCGCGGACATGAATGCCCATCACGTTGGCCAGCCGCGCTGCGGAGACGTGAACGGGACGGTCACAGACGTCCGGCATGTAGGTCTCCAGCGCGTCCACACCGGCGGCGGGCAGGGGAATCAGGTTCTCCTCCAGCTCCCGCGCCGGGGTCACGCCGTCCCAGGGTACCGCCTGCCCCAGCCGCAGCAGATTCCTGCGGGGGTTGCATACACCCTCCAGGCACTTTTCGCCCGCCTTGTCCAGCACGGTAAAGGCGACCTCACCCGTCAGCGGCCGTCTGTACCGCAGAAAAAACATTCCCGCCGAGGAAAGCCCCGCCGCGGCGAAGGCATCGGCATGGTTTCGAAGAAGCCACCGGGGGAAAGTTTCACTCATGGGAAATCACACTCCTTGAAAAGCAACACATAAATAATGTTAAAAATCTGTTACAAATAGGATTATATCACATTATAAATGTAATTGCAAGAGGAAAATTGTATTTCTCCACATAGAAAATTGATACCACCCGGGGGGAGACGTTCGGGGGCAGGGAACACGTTTCCCGATCCTTTTTATGGGGGACGGATTGGGCGAGGGGAGCGCACTTCGGGCAGGCATCCTCGGCAGGAAACACGAACGTTTCCACTCTTCGTCAGCACTGCCTGAAGCCTGCGGACGAAACAGGTTTCGTATGTGCCTCGCGAGGGTATCCCCGCCGGAGGATGGGGGGCTATTTATTAATCTAAGAATACGATGACCATTTTTAACGGGATGACATTGATAGAGAATGATTGAAGGACTTTCATTATGGAAAATGTTACCAATTGCACACATTACGATGATGACTTG
>JAZUDA010000266.1:0-1785 GCA_045639455.1 Clostridia bacterium
AACCCCGCCTGACGGAACCGTGCCCGCCATGCCGGACGGCAGAACTGTGCCGGGCAGGCAGACCGGCGGTGCCGCGTCCCGGTGGGGCGGTTTTTCGATGGGAAGGCCCGGCGGCTTCGGCGCGGGCGATCCCGTGGGTGATACATCCGCCTCCATCACCATCAACGGTGGCACGATTTTCGTGGACGCGGGGGGCGACGGCTTTGATACAAACGGCACCGCGGAAATGAACGGCGGCACGCTGGTGATTTCCGGCCCCACCGATTCCATGGACGGCGCAATTGACTACCAGATTTCCTTCAACATGAACGGCGGCACACTGGTGGCCGCTGGTGCCGCAGGCATGGCGCAGCATATTTCCGCCTCCTCCGCCCAGCCCGGCGTTTTCCTGAACGTGTCCGGGAACGCAGGCACCTATGTGCAGCTGCTGCGGGAGGACGGCACGCCCGTGCTGGGCTGCCTGGCCCGCAAGCAATTCGACTGCGTGGTCATTTCCTGCCCCGAAATCGAATTGAACGGCACCTATTCCGTCCTCACCGGCACTTCCGTCCCCGAAGGCGTCGCAGACAGCGGCCTGTATACCGGCCCCGACCCCGCAGACGGCGTCTCCGCCGGCACCGTCACCGTGGATTCCGTCACCGCCGTCATGGGCGGCTACGGCGGCTTCGGGGGCTTCGGGGGCTTCGGCGGCGGACGGAGAAAGTAATCATTCCACTAAAAAAACGTGCTCATTTCGCCTTGAAGTGAGTACGTTTTATTTGTTCATTCTCGGGTTGTCCGTCCGTCCCAGCAGATAGTCGATGGACACATCGAAATAATCCGCCAGCCGGATCAGCGTGGCGTAATCCGCCTCCCGCGCGCCGCTTTCGTACCGGCTGACGCTGTTCTGATTCAGCCCGGTATCCATCGCCAGCTTCAGCTGCGATATTCCCCGCTTCACGCGCAATTCTTTCAGACGCAAATTTCCATCCCTCCCGCTCTTGACAGGAGAATACCATAATGGTATATTATTTATATCCCAAATTGGTATATTTTCTTATCAAAGGGGGGATTTTCATGGAAAACAAGTCGAACGGGCTTTGTGTCGCCGGCTTTGTAGTATCCCTTGTCACGCTCTTCGTCTTCGGCTGTTACGGTCTGTCCGGCATTGTCGGCATTGTTCTGTCCGCAATCGGCCGGAGGCAGGCGATCGACGAAGGCTCAAAGACGGCCCTCGGAACAGCAGGAATCGTGCTCGGCATCATAGGTGCAGGATGCGGTATGATTACTCTTCTTCACTAATCTTTTCATTTCAATTTGGAGGTAAAATTATGGCAATGACCACCTGTCCCGAATGCGGAAAAGAAGTATCTACCTTTGCAACCACCTGTCCCCATTGCGGCTTCCCCATCAAGACGGAACCGACCGAAAAGACAACCTACCAGCTATCGGTCGGAGGAGCCTGTGACAGCGCATTGTCCATCATACTGCGTGTCGTAGCGGTCATCATCTGGATCGGCGGCCTGATTGTTTCCATTTCCAGCGCAAACGTACCGACATACGCAGGTTCCAAATACACTGAATTTTCCTTCGGCACCTTTCTTATTTATTTTCTTGCCTTTGTTTTTGCAGGTTGGATGGAATGGCTGCTCGCCAACGTTGTCGAGGCCATTTATGACACCAGAAGTATGATTGCCGGACTGACTCTTTTACCCAAAGTCGAGCAATTCAACGCCGCCAATGCCAAGTCTCCTTCCGGCTCTCGCCCCTCCGCTTCGTCTGCCGCGGCAAAAAAGGCAAACGATG
>JAZUDA010000267.1:0-3042 GCA_045639455.1 Clostridia bacterium
CCGACTTAGCTGCCCGGGAACGTATCCAGCCAGTTCATCACCGGGCTCCTGTTCGCCCTACCACGGCTTGACGGGGACAGTACCATCCGCCTGACGACGGACATGGAAAGCCGCCCCTATATCGATATGACCCTGGATGTGCTGGCTCGTTTCGGGGTTGCCGCACAATGGGGCTCCCGCAGGGAAATCGCGGTGCCCGGCGGGCAGCCTTTTTCGCCCGTCACACAAACCGTGGAGGGGGATTATTCCTCTGCCGCGCCGCTGCTTGCGCTGAATGCGCTGGGTGGGGACGTAACCGTGCGCGGGCTGCCTGCTCATACTCGCCAGGGGGACGCGATTTGTGAAAAGCATATTCTCTCCATTGCGGAGGAGCGGCCGGTAATTGACCTGTCCGACTGTCCTGATCTTGGGCCCGTGCTGATGGCGCTTGCCGCCCTGAAGCACGGCGCGGTCTTTACCGGCACACGCAGGCTCCGGCTGAAGGAAAGCGACCGGGTTGAGGCCATGCGTGCCGAACTGGGAAAAATGGGCTGTATCCTCACGGCGGAGCCTGACCGGGTCACCGTTCCGGAATGTGAATTACACGCCCCCACGCGGCCGCTCTCGTCCCACAACGATCACCGGATTGCCATGGCCTGTGCGCTGCTGCTGAGCGTCACGGGCGGCGTGCTTGAAGGGGCCGAGGCAGTAAATAAATCTTACCCCGGTTTTTTTGACACACTGGCGCGGCTGGGAATTACCATTAGCTAAAGGAGGGATTGCTACGATCCGGATTGTTCCCTTGACACAGCTAAATATCGAGGCCTATAACCAGACGGACAACCGCTTCCTGACCGGTGATGTAGCGCTGGTCGCGGCGGCACATCCCGGGCTGTCCCTTTCCTATGCCACCACATCTCGTCCCCAGTGGCAGGAGCCCTGGACCGATACGGTTTTCCCGCCCGAAGTAATTTTGGAAAGCCCGGATATGGCTTGTTTCCTCGCCTTTGACGGTGAGGAGCCCGTGGGGCAGATTGTGGTCCTTGCCGGCCCCTTCCATACCGTCCAGATTTGGGACATACGGGTCGCGCCCCGGCTGCGGCGGCAGAAAATCGCCACCGCCCTACTGCAATACGCGACAGACTGGGCAAGGCAATGCGGCTTTGAAGGAATGGCAGCAGATGTGCCCAGCGTGAACGCGGGATACTGCCGTTTCCTGACGGCTTCGGGCTATTCGCTGGGCGGCGTGGACTATCTGCGCTACCGCCCTCTGGAACGGCTGCTTCCCCGCTCGCTCCGTTCCGCCATGCTGACTTTTTACTACTATTTCCGATAAATGCAAAGGAGTGTTTTCAATATGATGCGTCTGCAGAAATACCTGGCCATGTGCGGTGTTGCCAGCCGGCGTACCGCTGAAAAACTGATTGCCGAGGGTCATGTGACGGTCAACGGCGTCAAGGTGACCGAAATGGGCACCCAGGTGGAGGAGGCCGACTGCAAGGTGGCCGTGGACGGCAAGCCCGTCCATATGGAAAACGAGAAGCACTATATCCTTTACCACAAGCCCGCGGGGGAAGTAACTACCGTGTCCGATGAAAAGGGCAGGGATACCGTGCTGGACAAGTTCCGCGATTACCCTGTGCGGCTCTACCCGGTGGGACGGCTGGACTATGACTCCGAAGGACTGCTGCTGCTTACCAATGACGGCGAGCTGACTGAACATCTGCTACACCCCTCCCATGAGGTGGAAAAGGAATACCTGGTTCGCGTGTCCAACGACCTGACGCCCGAGGAGTGCCGCACCATGGCCGCGGGCGTTGTAATCGACGGCAGAAAGACCGCCCCCGCGCATGTGCGTATTTACAAGAAAGAAGCCTTCTGCACCGTGGCGCTGATTACCATCCATGAAGGCCGGAACCGTCAGATCCGTAAAATGGTGGAGGCGGTCGGCCATCAGGTGGTCATGCTGCGCCGGGTCCGCTTCGGGCCCATTAACCTGGGCGATCTGCCCCGCGGCAAGTGGCGCATGCTGACCGCGGACGAAATTGCCAAGCTTCGCGCCCTGTAAGGAGTCCGGAAAATGAGTTTCTTATTGCAATCCGCCCGCCAGCTTGCCGCGCAGGCACAGGCGCAGACGGTACAGCCCGGTGACGCGGTCATCGACTGCACCATGGGCAACGGACACGATACGGCATACCTTGCCGGGCTGGTTGGGGAAAACGGACGGGTGTATGCCTTTGACATTCAGCCTGAGGCCGTTGCCTCCACCCGCGGCAGACTGGAAAGCGAGGGGCTGCTGCCCCGCTGCCGGCTGTACTGCCAGGGGCACGAGACCGTAGCAGAGACCGTTCCGGAGCAGATACGGCTGGCAGTGATGAACCTGGGCTGGCTTCCCGGCGGTGACAAAAGCATCACCACCCATTGGGAGACCACCCGCAAGGCCATCGAAGGCTGTCTTTCCCTGCTGCTGCCGCTGGGTGTCATGACGGTATGCGCCTACCCCGGCCACGCGGAGGGCGAGCGGGAACTGCGGGAGCTGGTCAATTTCTTTGCCTCTCTCCGCCCGCAGGAGTACAACGTACTGCAGCAGAAATTCGTCAACCCCGGCCCCGGTGCCCCGGTATGTTTTGTGATTCAAAAGCAGGAGGCGCGCGGCAAATGAAACGCCTGATTTGTCTGTTGCTTCTGCTGGCGTTTCCCCTTTTCGCCCGTGCGGAGAGCGTCATCCCCCCTGCGTATGAGGTGCCGGATTATGTAACATGGCTGTTGGACGTGGCACGGGGTGAGTTGGGCTACACAGAAGCCCCTTCCGGCTACACCAAGTACGGGGAATGGGCAGGCGACCCCTTTGCCCAGTGGTGTGCCGAGTTCCAGTGCTGGTGTGTCAATCAGGTGGATGAAATTTATGGTACTTCGTTGCTCAATACCGTGTACCCCATGTACTCCGGCACCAATACAGGAAAAAACTGGTTTCTTGCCCGGGGACGCTACATCAGCCGCACCGGGTTCATCGACGGTTGGGGCAGTCAATGGCTGTGGAACGAAGAAGGGCTGCTGGAGAAA
>JAZUDA010000268.1:0-2774 GCA_045639455.1 Clostridia bacterium
TCGGCATACTCATATCCGTACCCAAACGTGCCGGAGGCGGGAATCACAGGGTTATCCAGCTTGATGCCGCAAAGGGTGACGCTCATTTCTCCCATAGGATTTCCTCCTTCCGCAGAACAGGGCCGTCTTTGCAGATACGCTTATACCCTGTCACCGTTTTGCAGGTGCAGCCCATGCAAGCGCCGAAGCCGCACCCCATCCGTTCCTCGAAGCTGAACTGTCCGTCTGTCTCGGCAGCTTGATAGACCGCCTTCAGCATGGGGTCCGGGCCGCATGTGTAAAAGTAAGAATAACGGTCCGGCAGAGCAACAGTGACAAAGCCTTTAACGCCATAGCTTCCGTCCACGGTCGTTACTGTCACATCGGCACCGATCTCACGGAACGCCTGTTCACCGAATACCTCATCGAGGGTATTGAAGCCAAGAACGCAGGAAACCTTTTTACCCTGGGCAATCAAACGCTTCGCCAGCAGGTACAGCGGCGGAACGCCCACACCTCCGCCGAGCAGAAGCGGTGCGTCCCCGGAAAGCGTCAAATCGTACCCGTTTCCGAGCCCGGTCAGTACATCCAGCTTTTCGCCCGGTGCCAACCGGCTCATCTGCTCAGTGCCCTTCCCGACCACCTTGTAGATTATCTTGAGAACGCCGTCCTCAACATCGTACACGGAAATGGGTCTGCGCAGATACAGACCGTCAAGCCGGATATTCACAAACTGTCCGGGAGCCGTAATGGCGGAGGTGTCGCCCAGCATCGTCATGCGAAACACATCACGGGTCAGGGCAATATTCTCCCGCAGGATAAAAACAGTATTTTTCATTCTCCGCGGTCTCCTTCGTCAAGCGTCAATTGTGGAAATGGTCAGAGTGGTTTCTTCCAGTACGTCCAGCAGAACGCGGACCGTATCCAGAGAGGTGAACAGCGTGGCGTTATTCTCAATGGCACATCTGCGAATCTGATTGCCATCGCTGCGCTGATCCTCCGCACCGATTTCCCTTGTGTTGATAATATACGCGATATGTCCCTGACGGATGGCGTTGGGAATTTCCTCGCTGCCATCGCTGATTTTTTTCAGAATATGAGTACGGATTCCGTTGCTCTTCAGGAACATCGCGGTGCCTTCGGTTGCCTCGATATTGAATCCCAGATTATAGAACCGCCGGATCAGCGGCAGCGCCTCATTCTTGTCCCTGTCCGCGATGGTGGCAAACACCGTGCCGTAGTTCTGCAGATGGGTACCGGCAGCCTGAAGCGCCTTGTACAGGGCACGGTTCAGTTTATCATCGTATCCAATAGCTTCGCCCGTTGACTTCATTTCAGGGGACAGATAAGAGTCAATGCCCTTGATTTTGTTGAAGGAGAACACGGGCACCTTCACATAGTAGCGCTTCTTTTCCTCGGGATAAAGATTAAAGATGCCCTGTTCCTTGAGGGACTTGCCCAGAATGACCTCCGTTGCGATATCGGCCAGAGAATAACCGGTCGCCTTGGACAGGAAAGGTACGGTACGGGAGGAACGGGGATTGACCTCGATGATATAGACATTTTCATCCTTGTCAACGATGAACTGGATGTTGTACAGACCGCGGATGCCGATGCCCAGACCCAGCTTCTTGGCATACTGTAGGATGATTCCCTTCACCTTGTCGGAGATGGAGAAGGTAGGGTACACGCTGATGGAGTCGCCGGAATGGATGCCGGTACGCTCCACCAACTCCATGATGCCGGGGACAAACACATTCAGTCCGTCGCAAATGGCATCGACCTCAACTTCCTTACCCTGGATATATTTATCCACCAGCACAGGCTTGTCAGCGTCAATCTCTACGGCGGTACGCAGATAGTGGCGAAGCTGCTCCTCATTTGCGACAATCTGCATGGCGCGCCCGCCCAGTACAAAGGAAGGCCGTACCAGCACGGGATAGCCGATTTCCTCCGCCGCCTTTACACCGTCTTCGATTTTCGTCACAGCCTGTCCTCGAGGTTGAGGAATATTGAGCTCCAGCAGGATTTTTTCGAAGCTGTCCCGGTTCTCGGCGCGTTCAATCGCCTTGCAGTCCGTACCAACAATGGTGACGCCTCGGTCCATCAGGGGCTGTGCCAGGTTGATGGCGGTCTGTCCGCCCAAAGAAGCCACAACACCGATTGGCTTTTCAAAATCAATAATCGCCATTACGTCTTCCGGAGTCAGAGGCTCAAAATATAGCTTGTCTGCGGTGGTATAGTCCGTAGACACGGTTTCCGGGTTGTTGTTGATGATGATGGCTTCATAGCCGGCACGCCGGATAGTTTGCACCGCGTGAACGGTGGAATAGTCAAACTCAACTCCCTGACCGATTCGGATGGGGCCGGCACCCAGTACAACGATTTTCTTTTTCTCCGTCAGGCGGGATTCGTTTTCTCCCGTATAGGACGAATAAAGGTAAGGAATATACATGCCGGTGTGCAGCGTATCCACCATGCGGAAGGCGGGGGTGATATGATGGCGGGTACGCTTCTCGTAGACTTCGAGCTCCGTCAGATTCCAAAGCTTGGAGATATACAGATCGGAGAATCCCATGGCTTTTGCCTTTTCCAGCACGGGAAGCGAGTTGACATTTTCCTTCAATTCGTTTTCCATTTCCACAATCTTTTCAAAAGACCGCAGGAAGAGCTCCGTAATCATGGTCACCTTGTGCAGGGTCTCCACGGTAACGCCGCGGCGAAGCAGCTCGAAAATGGCGAACACGTTGTCATCACGGAACTGGGAGATGTGCTCAAACAGCAAGTCGGTGGCC
>JAZUDA010000269.1:0-5933 GCA_045639455.1 Clostridia bacterium
AGTTCATCGTCTCCAAACGGCCGAATATTTCCGTCCAGGAGCCGGTAGTGAAGTTGCCCGGCGCCAGTACACTCTTGCCCACATCCACCTTGAAGGACGTCAGCAGAATCACGGCAAAGGGAATCACAATCACGATGCAGGCGAACAGGCTGACCAGTACCGTCAGGGGGATGCGCCACTTGCGAAGATCCACGATAGCGGGCCGTACGGACTTGCCGGATACGGTAATATACTGCTTCTTCGCCAGCACAAAATCGCTGATCAGCAAGATGGCGATGGCAACCACCATCAGGAATACCGCCAGGCCCGTGGCATCATTGATACCCTGGGAGCCGAGGCCCACATATTCCACGATACGGGTGGTAACGGTGTGAATCTTTCCGGGGCTGCCGATAATAGAAGGAATACCGTAGCAGCTGGCGGCGCAGACAAACACCAGCAGTGCGCCGGAAATCAGGGAGGGCATCATCATGGGCAGCGTCACGGTAATCAAGGTCTTCACAGGGGAAGCGCCGCTGATACGGCTGGCCTCCTCCAGGGAGGGATCCATCTTTTCCATGGCGCGGCTGATGGTAATAAACGCATAGGGATAGTAGAACGTGGTCAGAACCCAAATCAGACCCGGCAGAGAGTAGATATTCAGAGGGCCGGGGGTGTCCGCCAGGTTGAAGATGGCGCGCAGCCACTGGTTAATCGTACCCACGTTGGGGTTTGCCAAACGCAACCAGGCCATGGCACCCACATAAGGCGGTACCATATAGGTCAGTACGAACAGGGAACGGAAGAATTTCTTGCCGTACAGATTGGTACGCCCCACCAGCCAGGCCAGCGGGAAAGCAATAACCGTGCCCAGCACCATCGTGGCGGTAGCGGCAATCAGCGTATTCTCCAGCGCCTCCAGATTCAGGGAGTACGTATACAGACGGCGGAATGTTTCCAGTGAGAAGGAGCCGTCCGGGAAGAACGCCTTAATCACCAGGTAAATGAGGGGCATCAGTTGGAAGTAGAGCAGGAAATCCACAATCAGCAGGATGATAATCCACTTGAAGTCCATAATCCAGGTCTTCTCGCCCATCATCAGGATGGCCAGCAGCAGCGCGTCCAGTGCAATCACGATGCCCGCCAGGATTACCGTGCGGGAATAGGTCACCACAAACTGGGTAACCCAGCTAACGGAGCCGTCCTCCACCATGGTGAACGCCTTGGGATGCATGCTCTTTGTGCGGACCGTCTTTTTCAGGGAGGCCGTCAGGGAGGAGGCCAGCCCATCGCCGCTGTCGTCATAGCTGACAAAGTACAGCTGGCACAGCATGGCATCCCGTTCCGTACCCGTGAGGGTCTCCGCAGCTTCCGCACCTGCGGGCAGGGCGGCAGTCTCATCCGCCAGACACGTCAGCAGTTGTCCGCGGAATGCCTCGCGCTCCACTGCGGGAATCGCCGCGATGGCCTTCTTGATGGCGCTTGTGACCTTGGGACCGTTCACGGAATAGGTGGTATACAGCAGCCGCCAGGCCCGGTCCCCGGTGGTCGCGGCGTTTTTTGCGTCCGTAGCTCCGGTTTCGGACAGGGCACTCCATGCTTCCGCCAGAAGCGCACCGGCCTTTTCATCCAGCGTCCGGCGCTCGGAATCCTTCACGGAGGACAACACCGGATTCAGCTGGGTCTTCCAGTCACTCTCCAGCGCGTCGGAAAGGCTGTAAATCGCGCCGAAGGCAGCCTCGGAGTCAAACCCGGAGGCGGTATAGGTATTCATACCGGAAATGCCCGCGCCAATCAAAGAAAGCCCTAATATAAAAACAAGCAGCAGGGCAATCTTCGTGATGAGCGGGGTTCTGTCCCGGCTTTGGATGCTGTTTTGCATCCCGGTCGAGCGTTTCATGTTTCGCATCCCTCTTTGTCAGGTATTTCGGGCCGGAGAAACGTATTCCGTTTTTTCGGCCATATAAGGAGGAGGGAAGCGGGGAATCCCCCGCTTCCCTCCTGAATGGTCAGAAACGGAATCTTACTTGGTGGTTACACGCTCAGTCCAGGCGGTGTTGATAGCATCGCGGTTGGTGTAAGCGTTAACCCAGTCAACGCCCAGATCCTTGGCAATCAGGCCATCAGTATCAACAGAGGCGTAAGGAACATCGGTCATGCCGGCGAATACGGAGTGCATGTAGCCTTCCAGAATCAGCTTCTGGGCTTCTTCGCTCAGCAGCCAGTTCTCGATAGCGGCGCAGGCATCGATGTTCACGTTGGCGGAATGTTCTTCAGCAACGGTCATCACAGTGGAGGGGATCAGGATAACGCCGTCTTCGGGATAGATAACTTCCAAGTTGGTGATGGGGGTGCCCTTATCGGCAGCTTCCTTCAGAACCTTCAGGATGGACTCTTCCAGGATCATGATGGCGGCGCACTCACCGGTCTGCAGCTTGGTGATGGCGGTGGAGCCGGACTCGATCATGACATCATTGGCCTTCAGGCCGTCCAGGTATTCCAGACCGTAGTGGTCTTCCTGGGTCAGGGAAGCAACACCCGCGAAGGTGGTGCCGGAGGTCAGGGGGTTACCCATGGAGATGTAGCCCTTCAGGCTGGGATCGAAAGCGAAATCCTTGAAGGTCTTGGGAATGGTCACGCCCTTGGCAGCCCATTCGTCGACCATTTCGGGGTTGTAGGCAAGGATCATGTTGCAGACGCGGATGGGATACCAGCAGCCTTCCTCATCGTAGGGGAAGCGCAGCAGGGTATCGGCGTTTTCCACTTCAACAGGCTCCAGATAGCCCTTTTCCTTCAGTTCCAGGGAGAAGGCGGGCTCGGCAACCATCAGCATATCGCAGCCCAGGGTGCCGGTTTCCATTTCGCCATCAACCTTGGTAATCAGGGAAGAGGTGCCGCCATAGAAGAAGGAACCGTCAAAAGCGGGCTCCAGGTTCGGGAACTCAGCCTTGATGGCCTCGTCCATCATGTCAATAACAAACTGATACATAGAGGAATAGTATCCCTTTACTTTTTCAAAAAAATGTTCCTCCGTACAGGGGGGAACATTTTTCGAGAATGGCGTGGTAAAGCCGCGTTCGTGCCGTCAATCAAAGGCGGCCCGTTTCTTCGGCCAACTTCCGTATTTTTTTTGCAAGAGCATCTGTCAGCTCGCTGCCGCGGAGCCGCCAGCGCCAGTTCGAGCCGCCCACCGTTCCGGGGGCGTTCATGCGGTATTCCGCGGGTAGTGCAAGCCAATCCTGCATGGGGACGACCGTCGTATCGCATGCGGAGGCATAAGCGGCGCGAATCATGGTACCGACAATATCCGTATCCGCATCCGCGCCCAGATACTTCCGCACGTTATTCTTTTCTTCTTCGGAGGCGCCGTTTTCCCACCATGCGGCGGTCGTGGGGTTGTCATGGGTGCCCGTATAACAAATGCAGTTTTCCGGGTACTCCGCCGGGTCACAGGCATCCCCGCCGAAGCTGAACTGCAGCACCTTCATGCCCGGGAATCCGCAGTACGCCAGCAGCTTCTCCACCCGTTCGGACAGCACGCCCAGGTTTTCGGCAGCGATGTGTACATCCGGCAACGTTTTTTTGACCGTGCGGAACAGCGCGCGCCCATCGTTGTTCACCCACTTGCCGTTGCGGGCGGTCGTTGCCCCGGCCTTGACGGTATAGTAGTTCGCGAAGCCGATAAAATGGTCGACCCGCACCAGGTCAAACAACTTTCCGGCGCAGGCGAAGCGCTTCAGCCACCATTCATAGCCGCCTGCCTTCATGGCTTTCCAGTTGTAAATCGGGTTCCCCCACAGTTGTCCGTCCTCGCTGAAATAATCCGGCGGCACACCCGCCACCAGCGTGGGACGGCGATTTTCATCCAGCAGGAAGCACTCCGGGTGGCTCCATGTATCCGCGGAATCCTCTGCCACATAGATGGGCATATCACCAAACAACGTGATGCCGTGTTCGTTGGCGTAACGCTTCAGCATAAACCACTGCACCCGGAACAGATACTGCAGGTACAGCTGGTAATATACCTCATCCGCCAGCTTCTCCCGCCAGACGGAAACCGCTTCCGGCCTGTGCAGGCGAAGCCCTTCATCGGGCCATGCCATCCAGCCCATGCCACCATAATAATTTTTAGCCGCCATGAACAGGGCGTAATCCGAGGTCCAGTCGTTTTCCTTTTCAAAGGCAGCCACCTGCGGGCGCAGCTTTTCCCCGCTGCAGGCGTAGGCGCGGCGCAGCGCCGCGTCCTTCCTTGCCCGGGCGGTCTCAAAATCGATAAAGTCCGCGTGCGGTGCCTCATACGGTTTCTCATCCGTCAGGCCCTGATCGTACAGCGTCTCCAAATCAATCATCATAGGGTTCCCCGCGAAGGTGGACGTGCTCTGATACGGGCTTTCGGCAAAACCTGTAGGCCCGATGGGCAGCACCTGCCAGATTTTCGCCCCCGACTTCACAAGGAAATCCACAAACCGGAACGCTCCCTTGCCCAGCGTACCGATTTCTTCGCAGCCCGGCAGAGAAGTAATATGCAGGAGAACGCCGCTTTTTTTCATGGCATGAATCTTCCTCGTTTTCCGTCTTTCGTTGTACGGGTATTATAGACCGCGCAAGAATGCTTTGTCAAGGAAAAAAGGGGGTTGCATTATTTGCCGCAATCGTGTAAAATAGGCGCAATATATTTATTGGAGGAGGGGTTCAAGGCCATGCGCATCACCTTTTTGGGAACCGGTGCCGCCGACTGGAAAACGCCCGCGGAAAACGGTGAATTTCGCCGTTTCACATCCACGCTTGTCGATACTTCCCTGCTGCTTGATGTCACGCCAGCCCCGCTCGCCCTGCTGCCCGCCGATTCGCGGGTGCAGGACGTTTTTATTACTCACAGCCACAGGGATCATTTTTCACCCGAGGCATTGGCTTCCCTCGCCCCGTGCAGGGTGTACATTCACGAAAGCTGGGCCGGCGAGGTTTGTCTGCCCGGTGTTACCGTGATTCCGCTCCGCGTCGGCGAATGGGTCTCCATCCCGACCGGGTACCGGGTACTGCCGCTACCCGCGAACCATTCCACGTCCCGCCCCTATGAAACGCCGTTGCATTACTTGATAGAGAAAGACGGCACCCGTCTTCTTTACGCCACGGATGGAGCGTGGATGCTGAACCGGGCACACCATTTGCTGGAGGATGCCAGGCTGGACGCCGCTGTCTTTGACGCAACCATCGGGGACGGTTTTCCCGGCGACTACCGGGTGTTCGAGCATACCTCCCTTGACATGGTGCGGCTGATGCATATAACCCTGGTAAAGACCGGACGGCTCGCGCCGGATACGCCGGTTTTCCTGACCCATCTCGCCCGTACCCTGCACCCGGATCAACGCACGCTGGAAGCATCGCTTCAACCTCCGTTTGTTCCCTGCTATGACGGGTTCGAGGCAAACATATAACAACTTTTTACGGACTGCAAAGGAGGATACGCCCATGAAAACTTTGCTGTATGGCGGAAAAATCGTCAATGTATTTACCGACTCCCTGGAGAATGCCGATGTGCTGATGGAGGATGATGTCATCACCGGCGTGGGAAGCTATTCCCCTTCCGATGCCGATAACGCTGTTGACGTGACCGGCAAAATTCTGTGCCCCGGTTTTGTAGACGGGCATATCCACATCGAAAGCACCATGCTTCTGCCCGGAGAGCTGGCCCGTACCAGCCTTCCCCACGGCACCACTTGCATCGTGGCGGACCCCCATGAAATCGCCAACGTCTGCGGCACGGACGGTCTGCGCTATATGATTCAATCCAGCGAAGGCCTGCCGATGGAAATCCTATTTGCCCTGCCCTCCTGCGTACCCGCCACACCTGTTGACGAAGCCGGTGCCGTTCTGGACGCTGCCGCTCTCCGGCCCTTCTACAATGAGCCCCGGGTGGTTGCCCTGGGTGAACTGATGAATTATCCCGGTCTGCT
>JAZUDA010000270.1:0-1831 GCA_045639455.1 Clostridia bacterium
ATATCGGCGATATGATATTGCCATTCGCCGTTTTCATCGCTGTAGCACAGCTGGGTGTTGTCGGTAATGCCCATCAGCCAGTCTTGGTCCTGCTCTGTGGTGTGAACAAAATCAGCCTCGTGAACGGTGCAATCGGGCGCGTCACTCATGGAGAACAGAATGTCTCCCTTTCTGCTGAGAAAAAAATCGAAATAAGCGGTCACGTCATAGTCATATTTCCCTGTGCTTTCCGCTCCGGCCCCCGGAATGCATGCGCAAATCATCAGCAGGGCCAGCAGCAGGGCGGCAATTTTTGTTTTTATCCTTCGTGCACATCCTTTCATTTTTCTCCATTATATCAAACAAACGGGAGGTTTGTAACCCTCCCGTTTGTAAATTCTGCAGTATTGGTCCGGAACAGTATTACTTTACCGAGAACCGCAGCATGTTCCAGCTGAGAGGCTTCAGTTTCGCTTCTGCCAAACCGCCGTCAAGCTTTGTATCCGGGCTGGTACGGGGCAGGATCTGGTCGGGATGCTCATAGGTGTTGCGGTCATCCTCGCTGTCGGAGCTCATGCTCAGGTGCTCGATCAGAGAAAGCCCTTCAAAGCCTCTCAAATCCATGGAGAGCAGCTGTTCTTCCTTCTCATCGGCGTTGATGACAAATACCGTCAGTTCGCCTTTCTCTTCATTCAGTGCGGCGGCGGCGGTCACAGTGGGCACGTTTTCAAAGCCCATGTACTGGTTCATATCATCCACGGCATAGCCGGGCACATCATAGGTATCACACTTCACCACAGGCAGCAGCGAAACACCCTTCGCGTGGCAGATCAGCTGTCTCATGGGGTAGTAGGCGGCACCCTTCCATACGTGCTCCCGGTCTGTGGCGCACAGCATGTTGATGCCGCCGGTGGCGCAGCCGATCTTGACCCGGTCGGCATGGCGGAGCAGCGTGAGGGTAACGCTCATGTTGGCCAGCACGCTGATCATTTCGGGAACGCGCCACGGGAACTTGCGCTGGGACCAGTCATCGGGGTCGTGCCGGATGTATTTGCGCTCCGGGTCGAAATTGCAGAAGTTATCCGCGGGAATACGGCCGCAGCGCCCGTATTTTGCACCGCTGCCGGGGCGGAAGGAGGCGGAGTATTCGTCAAAGCTCAGCATCATCTTTTTGCTGACGCGGTTCCGGGAGGCGATGTAATCGCACAGGCCGATCTCGGTACGGATGTAATCCTCATAGGCCATGGTGCCGGCCATCAGGGCCTTGATATCCCCCGGCAGGGCGGAGTGGTAGTGATGAAGGGAAATGTAATCCGCGGTATCGTAGCATTCCTCCAGTACCGCCCTGTCCCAGTCGGGATAGTGAGCCAGGAAGGGGGAGGAGCTGACGCAGGCTACGGTCTCCGCCTTGGGGTCTGTCCATTTGATGGCCTTTGATACCTCATGGGCCAGTACGCCGTAGCCCTTGGGGTCCCGTTCATAGGATGCGATCTGCCACGGGCCGCCCATCTCATTGCCCAGGTACCATGTCTTTACGCCGTAGGGGGCTTTATGACCGTTCTGAGCGCGCAGGTCGCTCCAGTAGCTGCCGCCTTCAAAGTTGGTATATTCCACCAGGTCCACGGCATCCCGCAGGGTGCCTGTACCCAGATTTATGGTGTACATGGCTTCGGCCCCGGTGCGCTCCGCCCAGCGCAGGTATTCGTCATGGCCCACATCATTGGGGATGAATTGGCGCCATGCCATGTCAAGGGCAACTTTGCGCTGCTCCTTCGGGCCGATGGAATCCTTCCATTCCCATCCGGAAACAAAGTTGCCGCCCGGCAGGCGTACGCAGGGCATGCCGGCTTCC
>JAZUDA010000271.1:0-3809 GCA_045639455.1 Clostridia bacterium
TGGGCCCTCCGCCGCCGTCGCCGTATCCGAAGGGAAGCAGGAACTTAGTCAGGTTCCGTTTCTGCACCCGGTTCTTCCAGGCCTCCGCCACGGTCTTCGCGTCCGGCTGATTGGTATAGTTCAGGTGCAGGAAGGATGTGATTTCCGTACCGTCCATGCCTTGCCAAGTGAAGTAATTATACGGGAAACGGTCGCCGCCGTTATAGCTCCAGAATATCTTTTGGGTAGTCAGGTATTTGACACCCGATTTTTTCAGCAACTGGGGCAATACCGCGCTGTAGCCGAATGTATCCGGCAGCCACAGCAGGGAACATTCCACACCGAATTCCTTCCGGTAAAACATCTTTCCGTACAGCAGCTGCCGCACCAGTGCCTCGCCGCCGGGGACATTGGTATCCGGCTCCACCCACATGCTGCCGTCGGCGATCCACTGCCCGTTCCTGATTTTTTCCTTGATTCTTTCATACAGCTTCGGATACAGCGTTTTACAGATCAGGTATGCTTCCGGCTGGGACTGGATATATTTATACTCCGGGTACTGATCCATCAGCCGCAGCTGCGCGGCGAATGTTCTTGCCACCTTCCGTTGAGTCTCCCGGTAGGGCCAGAGCCAGCAGATATCGATATGGGAATTGCCGATCGCGTAGAATTGAGGCACCGTGTCCCCGTTCTTCGCCTGCAGTGCGGGGGCAATGGCCTTCCGGGCTTCCCGGTAGGAGGCGAGGCGTTCTTCCCTTGTGCCGTCAAAGGTCACAAGCACGGTGAACCGTTCCAGCGCCTCCTCCACTTTCGAGGCGCGGAGGGAAAAATCATCCAGCTGTTCCAGCAGCTGGGTCAGCGTATTTACGTCTTTCCATAGCTGGTAAGCATCCTCATGCCAGATGCCGTAGGTACAGCTTCCCAGTGTCTTGCGGATTTCATTTTCCGGCTTCACACGGTACGTATCGCCGCTGTCCGGACGCACAGGGCCCAGCGCGGTCCAGCCGTTATCGTTCATGGGATAGTCGTGCCCGGCGTAGACCTCCATCAGCAGGTGATACTTTTTCCCCGCCTCAGCGCAAAGTGTCAGTTCCTGATCGCTGAAAAACTGATGCGGAACCCGCACCTTGCCCGCGCGGCAGGTGCCGAACGCCTCACCGTTCACAAACAGCGTGGCTTCCCCGCCGGGCTGCAGGTTCATGACAATCCGATGTCCTTTCGCCGCCTCGGGCAGGGTGATGTCACCCCGCATCCAGCAATATTCCCACATTCTGCCCCATTCGGTCCCAGAGGTCACGGGCGCGAAGCTGCCCTTTTCCGCCTCTTCCGGGGAAAGCATGTCGTAGGTGCAAAAGCTTTCCAGATCAATTGCCGCCAAAGGCTCGTAGAATTCCTTGGTCAGCACGGCGGTCCAATGGTTCAAACGATCCCGCCATTCAGGTGTCAGCATATTCTTTTCCCCCTGTCTTTATTTTCCAAACAAATGTTTCACAGGCTGTATCACAGCCCGGCACAAATCCCGCACGGTTTCCTGCCGGTCGTTCTCCATGCGGGGCACCATAATCAGCGCCACCGCGAGCCGGGTCGTAATGGAAAGCGCGATCAACGCCTTATAGCGGTCAAAGTATCCGACAAATGTACCCGCCTGCTCCCACCCGGAAAGCAGCACGCCACCCAGGGATGTGCCCAGCGCCGTGCCCACCAGCGCCGTAATGCAGGAGAACAGGGCGATATAGGTCGGCCGGTTTTCCTCCGGCGAGCAGGTCAACTGCATGCTGGTTGCCGCCAGGTTCATGGCGCTCCAGAAAATCGCGCCGAGGAAATTGCGCAGGAACATCGGCACTACGCTGCCGGGAACGGAGAACAGATAGATTCCATCGATTACCGCGTTGCCCGCGGCGCAAAGCATCATCACGCTTTTCCCGCCGAAATGATCCACCGCTCGTCCCCAGCGCGGCATCATGACAATGGTGGATACAGACCCCGCGATGGTGCCGTAAATCATGATCTGCATGGCGCTCAGGCCCATTTCGTTCATCACATAGCGGTTCAGGTACGGGCCGCACATATTCGCGGTGAAGCACCACAGCGTCCACATCAGCGTCAGCATCAGGAAGGCCCTGTTATGGAGCATTTCCTTCAGAATCGGCTTCACATGAATGGTCTGCGGCGGAGTCAGGTAGACCTCATGGCTCAGTCCGTAGCAGCACATATCCAGCACACCCACAATGCCGCCGATCGTGAAGAGAATCATATATTTCGATCTTTCAGGCAGATTATCCAGCATCATTGCCGCCACAATCCCGAAGAGCACATTGGCGACAGATACCGCGATATCCTTGATGGACAGCCAACGTCCCCGGATGGACAGCGGCGCCAAATCGCTGAACCAGGGGAACCAGCACACCTGAATCGCGCCGCCGCTGAAGGACGAAATGCCCAGCAGGAACAACAGCAGAAACAAAGGAAGCCACTGCGGCGCCACAGGCAACAGCAGGGGCAGAAATCCGAAAATAATCCATAGCGCCCGGGAGAAGACGCCGTAGGTCATGATGTATTTTTTTCTTTTTTGCGTCCGGCTCACCAGAATTGCGAAAGGAATCTGCATGATGGCCGCGACCTGCGGGATACTGTTCAGCATACCGTAGGCAAAGTCCCCCGCCCCCAGCGCATTGGCCAGCTCCACCATGGCGGTCGTTCCGCCGCCGCAGATGATGCCGAACATGGTGCCGAACACGTTGCCCATCAGCATCAGCGTCAGGCTTCTCCGGATGACCGCAGGCAGACGTGCCTCGGTATAAATCCGATTCAGGCCGTTGTTCCGCAACACACTTGTCAGATTCGCCATAACAGAATGCCCTCCTGTCTACCGGGACTCATCTGAATACGAAAAAAGCCGGGCTATACACGTTATCAGGTAACAATGAATCGGCCGGGCAGTGTTTCCTTCAGCAAGCAGAACATTCAATATTCCTCCGTTGCAATGGGAACCAATCTTCGCCCCTATTATACAAACGCCGTTTCATAAAGTCAACGAAAAAAAGCGCAAAAAAGGCGGGAACAAGTCCCGCCGGAAAAAGAATCGGAATGGGATTACCGGGCAGCGAAGCCCACCTTTTTCTGTACCTTGCGCAGAGTACGCAGCGCGATGGCCTGCGCCGTCTCGGCGTTCTTGTTCAGCAGCTCCTGCAGGGCGCCCTTGTCCTTCATCAGGCGGGCATACTCCTGCTGAATGGGCTCCAGCGTTGCCACAACGCAATCGGCCACCCGGTCCTTCAGCACGCCGTAGCCGCTGCCGGAAAGGTTCTCCGCCACCTTCTGCACGTCCTCGCCGGTGAGCGTGGACAGGATAGACAGCAGGTTGGACACGCCGGGCTTGTTTACCGGATCGTAGCGAATTTCGCCGTCGGAGTCCGTCACGGCGGAGCGGATTTTCTTGCGGATGATCGCCGGGTCGTCCAGCATGGCGATAAAGGTGTTTTCCGGGTCGGACTTGCTCATCTTCTTCGTGGGCTCCTGCAGGCTCATGATCCGGCTGCCCACCTTGGGAATATAGGGTTCGGGAACGGTGAACAGATTGGGGAACAGGCCGTTCATGCGCTCGGCAATGTCGCGGGTCAGTTCCAGATGTTGCTTCTGATCGGCACCGACCGGCACCAGGTCAGCCTGATACAGCAGGATATCCGCCGCCATCAGTACGGGATAGGTAAACAGGCCGGCGTTGATATTATCGGCATGCTTGGCGCACTTGTCCTTGAACTGGGTCATCCGGTTCAGCTCGCCCATATAGGTGAAGCAGTTCAGAATCCAGCCCAGCTCCGCGTGGCCGG